>JAZQUR010000106.1:0-4612 GCA_045631425.1 Treponemataceae bacterium
TTGATTATTATAACAACAGACGGATTAAGTTAAAATTAAAAGGACTCAGCCCTGTTGATTACAGAACTAAGTCCTTTAAGTCCGTTAGTTAATGTGTCCAATAAATGGGGTACACTTCATTCAGAAGAAACTTCTAAGTTCGGGATTTTTTTATGTGCACGCAAAATCATCTTATCACGATTTTACGCAAGAAATCTTAGAATCCAGGGAAACCACCCATGCCACCAAATTGTTGCATCATGCGATTTTGCATTCCTTTGTTGCGGCTTACTTTTTTCATAGTAAGTCTAGTTTTTTCAAACTGCTTTATTAGACGATTTACTTCTGCAACAGAAGTTCCAGAACCTTTTGCAATACGCTTTCTGCGGCTTGGTCCGATAATCAAGTGATTTGCCCGTTCTTTTTTTGTCATGGAAAGAATAATTGCTTCTTGAACCTTCATTCCAGATGTATCAATATCTTGTTCACTGATTTGTCCTGCAAGCCCTGGAATCATTTCCATAAGAGATTGCATTGGCCCCATTTTTTTAACCCGTTGCAACTGTTCAAGCATATCTTGTAGTGTGAACTCGTTAGAAGCCATCTTCTTTTGAAGTTTTTCAGCTTCTTCCATATCAATTGTTTCTTGAGCTTTTTCAACCAAAGATACAATATCACCCATACCAAGAATACGACTTGCAATTCGTTCTGGATGGAATGGTTCAAAATCTTCGATTTTTTCACCAGTACCAATGTATAAAATTGGTTTTCCAGTAATTGATTTTAGAGATAGAGCAGCACCACCACGAGCATCTGAGTCAAACTTTGTAAGGATAACACCAGTTAAGCCAAGGGCTTCATCGAAAGCTTTTGCAATATCAACTGCATTTTGCCCAGTCATAGAGTCGGCAACAAGAACTAGCTCATCTGGCTTTACAGCTGACTTAATATCAGCAATTTCTGCCATCATAGTTTCATCAACTTGAAGACGACCAGCAGTATCCACAATCAAAATATCGTAGCCATTTTTCTTTGCAAATTCTTTTGCGTTTTTAGCGATACGAACTGCATCTTTTGCAGTGCCTGGAAGTTTAACATCTTCTTTATAAACAGGAACACCTGCTTTTTCAGCCATAACACAAAGCTGGTCGATAGCAGCTGGACGCACAAGGTCACAAGCTGCAAGAACAGGATTACGGCCTTCTTTTTTTAGACGGGCTGCCAATTTTGTAGCAGATGTAGTTTTACCAGAACCCTGCAACCCTAAGAAAAGGATAACAGACTGTGTATCTGGACCTTTTAAGTGTAAATCAGTTTTTGAATCACCAAGTAAAGCAACAATCTTATCATGAACGATTTTTATAAATTGTTGACCCGGATCAACAGAACGTAAAACTTTTTCACCTTTTGCTTCTTCGATTGTGCTGTTTACAAATCGTCTAACAACGCGCAAGTTTACGTCGGCTTCTAGCAAAGCCATTTTGATTTTATCAACTGCTTCTTCAATGTTCTTTTCAGAGATTGTTCCCTTCCCTGTTATATTTCTAACAACATCGGAAAAAGCATTTGTCAACTTTTCTAACATTTAATTACCCCAAAACCTCTGACAAAAAGTCTTCAGGTTTCTTTTCTTTATTTAACACTTTGAAAAGTGCATTTGTAAGAGTTAGCTTAATTCCTTTCTTTTCAGAAATTTCTTGAATATACTTACAAGCAACTGCACCTTCTGGCAAATATCCAACTTTAGAAATATTTGCAATCAAATCATCAAGGCTTGAAAATCCATCTAAAATATTATTTTTGATAATATCTTGTCCAAAACGACGATTTCTACCGTATTTACTACGACAAGTTACATCCAAATCTCCAATTCCAGAAATTGATGTAAAAGTTTCTGCGTGAGTTGCACCAAGAGCGAAACCTAGAGTTTGGATTTCATTTAATCCAGCAGCTAAAAGAAGTGATTCTGCATTGTCACCAAACAAAGTTGATGTTTCAGCCATTGCGTCAACACAGCCGAAAACAACTGCGATAACGTTTTTTGCAGCAGCACAAACTTGAACACCGATTACATCCAAACTTGAATAAACTAGAAGCCCAGGAACTTTTAACAATTCACGAATACGAATTGAGCTCATAGCATTTTCACTTGCTGCAATTAATCCAGTAAGTTTTCCCATAGCAACTTCTTCTGCGTGACTTGGACCTGCAATATATACAAGATTTCCCTTGTAACATTCTGGAAGAGCGTCTTCCATGGTTTCAAGAATGAATTTTGGACCTTCTGGAGATGGAACGAAACCTTTGGTTAAAACACCAATACATGTTGTTCCCTCTTTGATGCCAGGACAATCTTTTACCTTTCCCACAGTTGAAGCCAAAAACAAAGAAGGACTTGCAAAAATGATAAAATCTTTATTTGAAGCAACTTTATTCAAATCACAACTTGCTGTAAGGTTTTCACTTAAAGCAAAACCAGGCAAGAATTTTTTATTTTCATGTTCATTATTGATAGAATCTGTAACATCAGTTTCCATTGCCCAAATTTCAACTGAGTTTCCGCCTCTAGCCAAAGCCTGAGCCATTGCTGTACCCCAAGCACCAGCACCAATAATTCCTACAGTTTTATTTGCCATAATTTTTTCCTTTGATCAAAATGGTTGATTTAGAAATCTCTTGGAAGAAATTTATTAATACCAAATTGAACTTTGATCATTCCAATCAATGATTTCTTCTGGTTTAAAGAATAAATCTATTTCTCTTTCTCCATTTTTTGGAGAATCAGATGCGTGAATAATATTTAAATTTGTGTGAAGTGCATAATCACCACGAATTGTACCAGGTTGAGCATCTGTTACTTTTGTAGCACCAACAAGTTTTCTAACAAGAGCTACACAGTCTTCTGCTTCAAAAACCATTGCAATAACAGGCCCTGAAGTAATATAAGTTTGTAAATCCTTATAAAAACTTTTGTCCTTATGTTCTGCATAGTGTCTATCTGCTAAATCAGAAGTGATTTTCATCATCTTCATGCCTACAAGTTTTAGGCCTTTTTTTTCCAAACGAGAAATAACTTCTCCCACAATACGGCGATTAATTACGCCAGGTTTTAACATAACAAAGCTTCTTTCCATAATGCCTATAATTATATATTATTGTAAAATACTATTCAAGTTTTCTTGTAAATTGTATACTATAAAAGATATGAAAAAAAACAAAAATAAGCAAAAATTTTCACTTCGGACACTGGTTCAAAGTATTTTTTTGACAACCGACTTATTCATAGATAATTCTCTTTTGCAAAGTGCCTCTTCTTGTGCATTTGGCTTTTTATTTTCATTACTGCCAGTAATTCTAATGATTTTAATGGTGATTTCCAGAATCCTCCACGCAAACCAAGATTTTCTAATCGGTTTATATCCTTATATTTCTGGAATTTTAACAATAGATCAATTTCAAGCCATCACAAGTTCGGTTTTAGAAATCAAAAAAGTCGGGATATTTGAAATTATCACTCTGTTGGCAATTTTCTGGATTTCACGCAGATTTTTTGTTACAGTGATGAGAGTTTTCAACAGGATTTTTAGATATCACACTCCGCGAAAAAACTTTTTTTTCACACTTGGTGGTTTTATCGGCGAAGTAATAATTATATTTTCTCTATCAGCAATTACATCAGTTGTGGTAACAGTTGCCCCTTTTATTACATCAAATAAAGTTTTATCACTTTTTCCTGTAATCGGAACAACTCTCGTTCAGTTATTGGTAACTTTAGGACCATATTTTCTGCTTTTTATTGCAGTTTTTTTGACATACAGATATGCACCGGGAACAAAACCTCGGTTAAAAATCTGTGCAAGTTCTGCATTTTTCTCAGTGGGAATTTTTTTTATCATACAAAAGCTGTTGAAACTTTTTATAAATGTTGGACGCTATAATTTTGTTTATGGTGTTTTAAGCAATTTGATTGTACTTTTGCTTGAAGTGTTTATCTTTTTCCAGATTTTTTTGTTTTTTGCACAATATATTTACGTAAACCAATTTTTTGAGATTTTGCTATTGGGGGAACTTTATCTTTTACCAAAGCGAGAAAATCAAGCTTTGATTCCACGAACAAAACGCATTTTATTTATAAAACCATCAAAATTGGTAAACAAGCCTGAAAATGTGATTTGGGTAAAAAAAGGTGAAATAATTTATGAAGCTGGAAAATATGATACGTCAGTTTATTATATCACTTCTGGAATTGCTGAGATTACAAAAAATAATCGGGTAGAACTTGTAACTCCAGGTTCTTTTATCGGGGAGATTTCTGCATTTTTGGATATTCCAAGAGAAGCCACTGTTACAGCAAAAAGTGATTTACAGTTGGTAAAAATCAAAGAAGCTGATTTTCAGATTTTGCTAAACACAAATCCAAAAGTAACAAAAAAACTTTTGGAAAATATTGCGAAGATTAATTTGGAATAATCAGCTTTGAAAAGCTGGTAAACTAATTAGGGGTAGGAAAACCACTCAGAGTCCGAAGGCCGTTGTTTTCCTACCCCTAAAACCCCGACCTTTCTCGGCCACGGCTTAGGCAAATTGCTGCGAGTCTCGCAATTTGGCTAAGAACCCAACTTTTATTCAATCA
>JAZQUR010000107.1:0-12744 GCA_045631425.1 Treponemataceae bacterium
TAAAAGTATATTTTTTAGCAAAAAACTTAACGTTTAAATACCAATCAGCTATAAAAGTTAAAATACCTTGTTTTATACTATCATATGTTTTCTCACAAATTTTACTTTCTAATAACAAATCTTTACACATCCCTATATATCTTGTTCCAAAAGTTTGTGGCAAATTATATCCACCTTTTTGTCCAACATCTTGATTATTAAAGTAGTTTATATTATTAACCACAAATTTTTTATTTGAGTCCATTGCAAATAACAAACTTGTATGAGGGAACATCTTATCAAATTTAAAATCTTTTGAACAAATATTTTGAAAATCCTTACTCATAATACCAAAAGAGGTACTCCAAGTTGAAAAATACGAAATTGAATACATAAATGTGTCAAAGGAATCATATGAAACATAGTCACTATCTTGATTTATAGAACCAAAGGTAAAAAACAACGTTGTTTTTTCATCATCATATTCAGAAACAAAATCTATAAATTTGAATAAACAACCCTCTCTAAATTTAGTATAATTATTATGTAATTTAAGAAATTTTCCTTTTCCCAACTTTAAGGCTTCTATTGAATTAAGAAATCCTTCACATGTTGATTTATTATACACAAGATTTGTCTTATCACTGTAATACATTTTTAACATCTGTTCTGTTTCATCTGTCGGTGAATTATCAGAAATACAAACCTCAAATTTTTCATTTTCCACACACTGAGAAAATATACTATCCAAAGTATTTTTCAAGATTTCAACTCTACCATAAGTTGGTATACAAATAGAAACAATTGGTTTATCTATCATTAAACTTCTCCATTTTCATTCAGTGAAACCCAAAATTTTCCAATTCCATCTTCAAGCGTAGTTAATTTATGAGGAAATAGCTCTTGTAACTTTGTACAATCCAAAATCATTCGCTTAACGTCAGACTCTTTTTCAGTCTTATATTCTAACGATGGTAAACTAATAGCATTTTTTTCAAATGCCTCTAAAACTTCATTTATAGATTCACCTCTTCCAGAACCTATATTAAAAATTTGATTCCATAGATAATCTTGATTTATCAATTTTTCAACATAATAAACAAAATCATCAATAAAAATATAATCTTTTACAGCTGATCCATCACCCCATATTTGTAATGCCTCATTTTTTTTTATTTTTCCAAAAATAACAGCTATCAAACCTTGTTTTCCATTGATATTCTGACCATATCCATATGGATTTGATGGACGAATTATTAGATACTGAAGATTTTTTGTATTATGGAAAAATAAAATAGCATTTTCTAAATTTAACTTAGAGAGACCATAATAACTTACAGGTTCTAGTTTGGTATGTTCATTAAAAACCTCTTTTTGATTCCCATACACAGCGCCGCCAGAAGAAAAATATACAAATTTAATTCTATTTGCTGAACAATATTCCAATAATTTAAGAGTTGGTTCATATACCTCTGAAATATCTTTAATATAATCATTTTGTGTTGAAGAAGGAATTATTGAAGAAATTAAATGAATAACCATTTCTATATGTAATTCATCAATTGCTTTAATTATACTATCAGTGTTGGAAAACCTGACTTTTCTATAATTCTTCATATCAGAATCAATACAATCGATTACAAAAATATTATGCATTTTTGATAATTGCTTTGTAATATTACGACCTAAAAATCCTAGGCCACCTAAAATTAATATATTCACCTTACAAATCCTCTTTATCACAAAATAAAGGTATATTTACCTCATTAATTCTTTTTTCTAACTAAAAGAAATACAATTAGAACAGGAATTAAGAAAATAATACCATATATAATCGCAATTTTTATCCAATCAAAGTAATTTTCACAACTAAATTGGAAAAATGAAATACTATAAATTATTAATATATATATAAGAATAATGAAAATTGTTTTTATTATTGGAGAAAGGCAATTTCTCTTTAAAATTTTTTTAGATACATAAATTACGATATCTAAGCCTCTATACAAACCAGAAGCAATAGAACCAAACAAAACACCCTCAAAACCAAACTTCAATGTACAAGTGACACTAAAAAACAAATTTATTACAAGTTCTATAATTGCTCTGTTTTGTGTTTTTTTAAAATGAGCAGCAGCATTTATTAATTGACTTTCTGGCAACCTAGCATTATTTAACAAACCTACAATTATAAATAACAGAGCTAAAGTTGGTTGTAAATAATTTGCATCTGTCATATTTTTTGTATATATTGACATAAATGGCATTATTAAAACATAAGTCATACTATAGAACCAACATTCCACAGTTATATACATGGTTCTATAATTATCAAAAAATTTTCTGCTTTTTTCAATAGAATCTTTTACAAGGCTTTCACCAAAAAAACTTTGCATTCCATTACTAAAAGCATTTAAGAAGTTCCCCACCGCAGCAAAAATTAATGCATATACAGAATAAACACTTACATCTTTTAATGAACAAAAAAGCGTTAAAATTATTACAGGTGAATTAAATACAATCATATATGCAATTTGATGAACTAAAACATTTTTGCTTTGACTAACTGCTTCTACGTTCGCTGGAACATTAAAATCAATCCATGTATAATTTTTTTTGATATATATTAATAAAACAAAATATCTAGACAAATAAACTAAGGCAGACAAAAACTTTACTACAAGGATATTTGCACCTAATTTTATTGCAAAAACAGCAACAACCGTATTTGCAAGAACAGCTATAGATTGAACAGAAGAAATAACATAAACCTTCTTATCAGCTGTTAATAAAACTCTATATTTACCAATTAAGAAAAACTCAGCTGTGCCTGTAATACCTAAAATCAGTACCATTAAAAAAGCAGAGGGTTTACTTACCTGACCGCCTACAAACAAAGGATAAACTAAAGCTAAACAAAGGATCAAAAATAGAAATAATTTTCCAGCCCGATTATAAAATTTCTTTGTAGCAGATAAAATACCATTTAATCTATTTTGATTATTTTCGGTCAATGGTAAATACAAAGCAGCAATAGAAGCACCACCTATTCCTGCTTCAACGAGATTTAAATAGGATATAAACTGACTTATAGATGATACCATCCCATTAACAGAAGAACCAAATATCTCTACGATAAGAGGAGGAAGTATAAATCCACATATAGCGGTAATTAATTGTAAAATTAGATTCGATGAAATAGTTGCTATTAATTGTGTTCTTCTACTTTCCATCCTCAATATTCTTTTTGTGCTTGTTTCAGCTGCACCTTTATCACTCATTATGAATTTTCCTAGTACCTAATTACACATATTGTCACAAACTCGCAACAATATTTCCAAACATTCCTAAAACCTAAATCTCAAAAAAAATCGCATTTACAGAGATTATTATTGTTAACAATGTCAAAACTGATGTTAAAAGTAATGAATATCTTTTATCCTGTTTTTTACCAGAAATATCAATTATTTTCACAGTACCGTTTTTATTTCGCTCAGTGTCAAAACCGCCTGCAAAACCAATATAATACTCATTATAAAAACATCTATTTTCTATAAACTAATTAACAATCAAAGCCTTAAAAGAAAGCAAGCAAAGACGCTACTATAGCCAAAACAGTTGTAATCATTGGTGCATACTTATTAAAATGATAATAAAAAGAATTCCTTTTTGCAGTAATTACGTATTCAGGATTTATTTCTGCACTTTTCTTTTGCTTTACACCATTTTTATCCACAATAGTAACAGCATCGCCTGAATTTATTTCTGTATTAAAGCCACCAGCTAAAGTTATATAATAATTATAATCCTTATCTGGAACATATGGATAACGACCAGGCAAATTTACAGCTCCCAATACAGTAACAAATAAATACTTAAACGGAACAGTTAAAACATCGTTTTCTTGCAATTCAAGGTCCACAAAATAAGATTCATCATATAAAACCTTTGAAATATCAATCGGTATATATTCATCTCCCCTTGTAAGATATGCATTTTCCAAATCTGAACTAGCAGAAAAAATTCCAGCATTCTCTCTTAAAAACAGAGTATAATTCTTTCCAGGATTAAATCTATAGGTAATCTTATTAGAAACCTCAGCATTAACTCCATTACCTGAGTTTACAGCACCTTCAACATAAACAACTGGTAAAATTGTAGAAATAGAACCAATATTAACAGAATCAAAGGAAGAAAGTTTGAAATCCTTAACCAAGTTATCATCTAAAGAAGCTACATTTAGATAAACAGTTCTTCCACCACTGGTAACTTCTATTCTAGATAGATCTGCAGAAGCTGTTAAACCATTTCCATACGAATTAATTAAATCTAAAAGTCCTTCACCTTTCAAAAGCTCATAAGTTCCAGGTCGTTCAACCTGTCCACTAATAGAAACTTTTGTTTCTATTCTATTAAAACGAACAATATCGCCAGGTCTTAAATATGGATTCTCAGAATATTCACCGTATCTATTTGCATTAAACAAATCCACAGTTTTTGTTTTACCATCTCGGCTTTCAATAGTTACGTTTCTCTGAGAAGCATAAGAAGTTAAACCTGCATTTGGAACAATATCAGATAAACGTGTTAATGCCCAAACTTTTATATCCTTAGTATAATTAACCTCTCCTACAACTGTAACATTGTAATATGCAGGATACATTAACACAAATTGAACACCACTCATTGGATAGTTTTTAGTGACAATATCTTCAACTTCTTTTTTCACAGTTAAATACGACTTATTTTTTACGTCTAAAACCCCAAGATTAGCAACGCGAATTTTATAAGTTGAATCCACCATTACAGAATATGACACAGGAGTAGAACCTGCTGCAAAGTTCAAAGAATATACATCTCCAGCTGTTACCATATAATCAGGATTAGACATAGCAAGCTGAGTAGATTCATTTACACTAATATTGGAATTATCTGCAGCGAACATGAAAAAACTCAAACAAAACAAAATAAATACTATAAAAATATTTTTTTTCATTTATAAACCTCTAAAACCCTTACTTATTTTTTAACTTTTCCATTGCCACAGGATCATTTTTTATATTTTTTATTGCATTAAGCAAAAATGCCAAGAAAACAGAAATAAAGAAACCTGCAAAAGTTCCAATAATACATAACATACTTCTAGCAGGTCCACTTTTTCTATCTGGAACTTCAGCCTTTTCAATTACTTGAAAAACAGGTTTATCACTAGCCATTTGGATTTTTAGTAATTCAAGTTGTGTTTTCAACTGAGAATAAACAGCAGTTTGAGCTTCTAATTCAGCTTTTAACAAAGTAGATTCTAACACTATAGAAGAAATAGAGTTTCCACCACCTAAGGTTACAGAAGATTCTAAGGCCTGAATTTCCTTTTGAAGACGCACCATTTCATTATAGGAATTTTGTATATTTTCTTCTAAGTTTTTCTTTTCAAGAACATTCTTATCTATTCCAAGATTTAAGAACATATTTTCCATCAATGTAACAGCATAATTTACAACTTCTACAGCAAAAACAGGATCAATATCCGTAAAAGAAATTGAGAATACTCCGCTATCAGAATCAAAAGAAGCTAACAAAGTCTCTTTTAAAGCGTCCCTTGCACTTGCTTTTGGAGATTTTTCAATACCATAACGTTCTACTAAATCGAATTTTTCTATAATTGGATCTAAAAAAGAATTAGTAGTAGCAAAATATAAAGCAAGTCCACTATTACTACTTCCACCACCGCTAACTCCCATCATTCCAGCTAAAGAACTTAATCCACTATTAGACAACATAGAACTTAAAGAAGAAGCAGAGGAAGACGATGTATCATTTATCAACATTAAAGCTTGAGGTGTATATTCATTTGGTAAAATTGACTTTTCAGGTGGTTGCATAAGACTAACAATAGAAATTGTCAACACCACAACTATAGCAAACAATGTTACACCAATTATCAACCATTTATAGCGCAACAAAACCGCAAACAAATCAATTAAAGAAATTTCTTCATCTCTTGCTACATTTTCAGTAGGAAGTGTTTCTTTGTTTTCTGTCATTAATCATTCCTTAAAATAAATTTAGCTTTGCTTTCTGATTCTTTTATGAAAGAAACCTGCAATTACAGATCCTAACATAATTCCAATAAAATTAAATATTATATCCTTAAAATCTGCATGTCGATTAGGTACATAAAACTGATGCAATTCATCAATAAAAGCGTACAAACCAACAACACAAATTGAAATTAGCATACATCTTACAAAATGATTTACCCAAGTTTTCTTTGAAAACCAACAAGAAAAGGCTATAAGCAACCCTGCAAAATAAAATATAGAATACATAATATCTACACCGTTAAACAGTGGCAAATCATCAAATCCTGTTTTTGATGATAGCATCCAACTGAACAACACTAAAAAGCAAAAATACAAACGTTTAACAAAGTCATAGATTCGTCTTGCGTAATTTGTAGTACATTCTTCATCATCTTCAGGTATTTTCACAAACACGAAATATTTTCGAGCTCTAAACTTCTTTGAATACTCATAAGAACAGTTATCAAAAATCCCGTTATTGTACAAATTTACTTGCAAGTTGATATAGTGCAAACAAATGAACAAGCCAATTACGACTATATATGCAAAACCATACAAAAGAATATTAAATTCTTGCTTAACAAAGATTGAAAACAACAACACCATTGTGATGTAAAACTGGATGCTCAAAACGCAGAAAATTGCTTGTTTTTTTTGCAACCCAATATTTAGAAGCTTATGGTGTAAGTGAGCTCTGTCCGCAGAGAAAATTGGCACACCATCACGCATACGTCTGATAATTGCTGTACACAAGTCGATTGTAGGAATAGCTGCGATATAAACGCAAGTAAACAAGTCGTTAAATTGAAATGTTGTATTTGTTGCATCTAAAACCGGAATCACTGCCAACAAAAATCCAAGGGTTGTACTTCCACTATCACCTAAAAAGATTTTTGCATTTGGCTTGTTCCAATACATAAATCCAAGAATACTAAAAAACAAGATAAACATTAGTGGGTACAAGTTCCAGCCTTCGATATATCCGCAGATACCGAAAACTAAAATTGTTATTCCGCATAATCCGCTACAGATTAAATCCATACCGTCTATCATATTGTAGGCGTTTACACATACCAAAATCCAACAAAAGATTGCGCCCCGTCCGATTATGCTTGGAATAGGGAATCCTAAAAATCTTGAAAAATAAAAAGGGCTTGTTGCAACAAGTAATGCTGCTACAATTTGTAAAGCGAACTTAAGTTTTGCTTTTAAATCAAACAAATCGTCCACTAATCCTGTTCCATAGATAATCAAAAATGCAAGAATGACTTGCCAATATTTCATTAAATTAAAACCGGGATTTGCTATGCTATAAATAATTGTTAGAAGGATAAAGGATGCGAATATTGCAATGCCACCTAAACGAGGAATGTTTCCAACGTGAATTTTTCTCTCATCTACACCATCATAGATATTTTTTTTATCACAAATTTTGATAATCAAAGGCGTAAAACCAAGGCTTAAAATCAAAGCTAAAAGTGAGAAAACTATCAAGAACACTCCCCCCCGTTACCAAATTTCGCATTTCATACAGTTTATTGCAAAATCCTACAGATTTATACTTATTTATAACACTTTTTAGGTCTACATGTCTATACAACACATACATAAAGCAGTCGTTACAAATAGCATTTAAAATTATATCCCACATTGGCTATATTTTCAATTTTATTACTCTGTTAAATTAAAAATATTCTATAAATTTGTTTTATTTTTGCTTTTCTGAAACTTGATTTTCCACTTGTTTTCTCGAAAAAAAATTGCTACACTTAAAATATGAAAAAGACAGTATATTTAATTTTAGGATTTTTATCAGTTTTAGCAATTTTTAGTTGCCAATCAACACAAGTTGTTATCCCAGCAGACGCAACTGAAACTGAATTAACAAAACAAGCACAACTTGCTTACGATTCTGGAAACACAAAAGCCGCAAAAGAATATTACAAAGCAATTATCGAAAGATTTGGCGATAACACAGAAAGTTTGGTTATTGCAAAATATGAGTTAGCTCATCTTTACATCAAAGAAAAAGACTACAAAAATGCACAGCCAATTCTAGAAGAAATTTTAGGCTTGTACGAAGCAGATTTCTCTAACACCTTACCACCAGAATACAAAAAACTAGCACAAATCGACTTCGCTAAAATCCCAGAATAATTTACGTAGAAATAACTCTGGTTAAAACGAAAGGGACAAACCTCAAATATTTCAAAACCAACAGGATTCTTAGGTTGCCTCAATATTTCATTCAATTGTTGATTTTTTTTAACACGAAAGCTATTCACGGCACGCTGAAACAGTCGTGCCTTAAATCTAGCCAAAACACGTAAGCAACTAGACCAAAATAAACCAAAACGAACTCAATTACCCAGAGTCCAGAGACCGGTAAGGTCTTTGGTCGTCTTTTTAGGAAAGAGAGGTGCACGAGGAGAGAGAACCCTTTTCATCGAAAAAAAGGGTTCTCTCTCCTCGTAAAGTTTACCAGCTTTTCAAAGCTGTCTCCTCCCAAAGACTTGGGAATTTATTAAAAAAAAGTAAAAGCTGCAAACTTTTCAGGCTGATGAAAAGAAATAACTTCTGGTTCATCTAGCAAACACAAAAAACCTTGGCTTGTTCCACGAGGCACACTTGAATCAATGCGATTTATAGTGCCTCGCCAAACTGTATTTTCTTTTGGGGCGTTTTTTAAGCCAAAATCAGCCCAAGGGATAAACACATCAAAATACCAAAACTCGTCTTTCACTTCCGATGTTGTTTCCCCACTATATTTCCAATCGTAATCAAAAGTCAAAGTTTTCCCAGCCACCACATCAGTTAAGTAGCCAAAGATTTTTTCGCCACCATCAAATGGCTTGCTGTTTTCTAGTTCCACTGGTAAAGTTTTATCATCATTTTCATGGATAAAAACTCTGTAATCCAAGCAAGTTCCCTTTGCATTTAGCTCTATACCATAATAAACAGAAGAATTTTCAGGCTGCAAAAAGATTTCTAGACAATCATCAAAGAAAACTTTGGTTTTGTGCTCTGTTTTATTTGCTTTTACTTTGTTATGAGGTACTTCTACACAAAAAGAAAATCCCAGTCCGTCTTTTCCTGCGATTGGGAACACGCCAGAAAAAAGCTCCCTAGGCTTGTGTTCATCCCAGCAATATTCAAGCTCGATACCTTCTACATCATATTTGTCCAAAACAAACTGAATATCACCTTTTATCTTTTCATTTACAAGGGGAATATTATATTCTTTCACAAAATCCTCTTTATTAAATAGAATTAAACTAAACAAATTCTTTTAGTCTGTACACTGCCCCGTCCTCTATCATTTTCACCATATACGGAACAATTTCTGGATCAAACTGTTTTCCAGCATTTTCTTTCAACTGTTTAACAATTTCTTCCATAGACAATGGTTCACGATAAACACGCTTTGAATCCATTGTATCGAAAGAATCTGCCACAGTGATAATTCTAGAAATTAGTGGGATTTCTTCGCCTTTCAACTTGTAGGGATAACCAGTTCCGTCATACCACTCATGGTGATATCTAACTGCTACCGACATTGTAGGAATTGTTGTAAATTCTTGCAAAATATCACCACTGTAAGTTGGGTGTTGTTTCATAATTTCCCATTCTTCATCATCAAGTTTTGTAGGCTTGTTCAAAATTCTATCTGGAATTCCGATTTTTCCAATATCATGCATCATAGCGATGTAGAAAAGTTCTTCTTGATCTTCAAAAGACCAGCCCATTCGTCTAGCGATTTCCCGAGAAAACAAAGCAACTCGGCGAGAGTGTCCTTCGGTGTATTTGTCTTTTGCGTCGATAGCGTTTGCAAAAGTTGATAAAGCCTGCTCCACAATATCTTTGTAAATCAAATGTTGTTTTTTAAGTTGAGCCATTCGGATTTCAAAAGCGATGTAGCAGATAAGCGCGATTCCAACTACGATGGCAGAACCTATAAAAATCCAAAACCCATTCAATTCTTGAATTGATAAATATTGTTTATAAGGCATGGCCATTGTTTCTGGGCGCCAACCTTCTGCTTCTTTTGGAATATAGATAACAAACCCAATTGGATAAGCCTCTTTTTTCAAAATTTCGTTATATTCTACAGGGGATATAAACAATGTATCGTTTTCAAGATGATAAATACAGTTCCAATTTGAATCGATATAAGAGCCTTCTGGAAGTTTTATATTTATCCGCCAATCACAAATATCGTGTTCTAAAAAATTGTATAAGTTAAAATCGTATTGCGCACCAAGAAATCCATCTTTTTCCCAGTAAGAAGTTGTTTGCACACAATCAATCCAAAATTCTGGAACTTCAAGCTTTCCAGAATTCTCTCGCTGATAATAAATGTGTAACAAACTATTTTTCTTTTCCAAAGATTTTTCGATGGAATCGTAAGCGATAAAAAATGAGACACCTATCAATGTCAATAAACTCAAATATTTAACAACTTTACTTTTAAACATAGTTGTATTATATCACATTTTCATTTTCTTTTCTTTATTTTTTTAGTATATTTATTTTTATGAAACTTTATACTAAAAATCATATTTTACTATCTATAATTTTGACATCACTTTGTGTTTGTGTCCTTTCTTTTGGGATTTTGTTTTTTTTCACTGATTTTTACAAAGCCCAAGAAGTCCAAGATGAAACTATTGCTAAATCCGAAGATTCTACCCAGTTAGAAACTTTGGAAGAATTTGATGAAAGTCGATGGACTTCAATGTTAGATGAAAGATATTATCAAGAAGCTGTAAACTCTTCCACAACAAGCTACACACAAGACGAAATTCAAAATATCACCGTGTATGAAAAATATAACGAAGCGGTTGTAAATATTAACACTGCTGTTATGGGCATAAACTGGTTTTTGGAGCCTGTTCCTCAAGAAGGAGGTTCTGGATCTGGTTCTATTATCGATTCTCGGGGTTACGTTGTTACAAATGTTCACGTAATTGAGGATGCCTATAAGATTTACATTTCACTGTCAGATGGCACTCAGTACGAAGGAACTGTAGTTGGTACTGATGAAGCTTCTGACATTGCTGTTATCAAATTTGAGCCGCCAAAAGGTGTTTCGCTAAAAACTATTCCTTTTGGAAGTTCTAAAAATCTTAAAGTTGGACAAAAAGTTTTGGCTATTGGGAATCCTTTCGGCTTTGAGCGTACTCTCACCACAGGGATAATTTCCGGTTTAGGTCGCCCAATCAAGAATTCAAATGATGTGATTATTCGTAATATGATTCAAACTGATACAGCTATAAATCCTGGAAACTCTGGTGGACCTTTGCTTGACACTCAGGGACGGATGATTGGGATAAACACAATGATTTATTCTACATCGGGAAGTTCTGCTGGAATCGGGTTTGCAGTTCCTATCGACACAGCGAAACGAGTTGTTTCTGACTTGATTCAATACGGCAAGGTTCGTCGTGGCGCCATTGATGGTGTGCTTGTTCAGCTTACAAACTCCATAGCAAACTATGCAAAACTTTCCGTTTCACAAGGTTTGCTAGTTTCAGAGCTTTCTGATACAAGTCATGCAAAAAAAGACGGATTGTTAGCAGGCTCTGAGCCAGTACAATACGGTAGTCGCTACAATTCTACAACTATTTATCTTGGCGGAGATGTGATTCTTGCAGTGGATGATATTGCAGTTTCTTCTCTAGCAACTTATTATTCCCTTTTGGAAAGCAAAAAACCGGGGGATACTGTAAAATTAACGATTCTTAGAAATAACAAAAAGCAAGAATTGGTTATAACTTTAGACGAAGCATAAAAATATTTAACCGTTAAAACAGGAGAATTATCAAATGAAAGAAATTTTACCAAAAGATTTTGCTGAAAATCCATTTAAAATGATTGGTGATGATTGGCTTTTAATCACCGCTGAAAAAGATGGAAAAACAAATGCCATGACTGCTAGTTGGGGCGGCGTTGGTGTGATTTGGAACAAAAATGTGGCTTACACTTTTATCCGTGACAGTCGCTACACAAAAGAGTTTGTAGATAATGGAGAAACTTATTCTCTTTGTGTTTTCGACCATGAAGCAAACAAAGAGATGCTTGGGTACATGGGAACAGTTTCTGGACGCACAGAAGACAAGGTTGCAAAATGTAATTTAACTGTGAAAAAAGATGAAAACACACCATATTTCGCAGAAGCAAAAACTGTTATTATTTGTAAAAAACTTTACAAGGTGGAACTTCCACTAGAAAATCTAGAACCAGTCGTAAAAGAAGAAATCGTAAACCGATTTTATCCAAAAGGTGATATTCACACAATGTACGTTGGCGAAATCGTAAAAATTTTACAAAAGTAAATTCAGATTTCCCCAAGAAAACAAAAAAGTCCCAGAAAATACCTCTGGGACTTTTCGTTTATAAACTGTGCAAAAATAATCTTGTATTTCATAAAAATTCTGAAAACTTTTTGTAAATAATATTTATGTAGAGATTTTCTACATAATTTCAACAAAAGGATTTTCACATGAATAATCGAAATTACAAAGACTCTGTCTTCGTTGACCTTTTCGCAAAAGACATTAACGCAAAAGAAAACTTTGTTTCACTTTACAACGCTTGCATTAATTAAGAATTATGAATTAAGAATTATGAATTGGGATATAATTCTTAATTCTGCATTCTTAATTCTGAATTGTATTAATTT
>JAZQUR010000108.1:0-4686 GCA_045631425.1 Treponemataceae bacterium
CTTGATGCAACACGTAGTTCGATAACTGTTGATTTTTCCCCTTCCACTTCCTGCACTGAAACAGCACTTGGATCATCAACCAAGGACTTTGCAATGTATTCGATTAAGTCTTTTTCCATTGCTAAAATCTCCTAGTTGACTAAAGTGTAAACTTTTTTTTGTTGAAAAGTTTTTTTACAGTGTCAGATGGTTGAGCACCTACGCCAATCCAGTAGCGAGCTCTTTCTTCATTGAAAGCAATTTGTTTGTCTTCTGCTTCAATTGGGTGATAGATACCGATTTCTTCGATTGTTGTTCCATCACGAGGTTTGCGGGAATCCTGTACTACGATACGGTAGTAAGGGCGTTTTTTGCTTCCCATTTTCTTAAGTCTAATTCTTACCACAATAGACCTCCAAATAAATTTACACTAGTATATAAGTGCATAAGATAAATTATTACCATAAATACGGTTTAAGGTCAATAAGTTTCAAGGTTTTGTCAAGGTTTTCAAAAGAAAAGCAATATTTTTTGCATTTTTTGATAATGAATAAATATTTCAAAAAATATAGATTATTTCAGAGCGGTTTTAATAAATTTTCCAAAGTTTTGTGTATATAACTATGTATAAACTTTTTGAGAGAGAAATCAATGAGAATAAATTTTATCTATCCTCAAGCCCCACAACACTGCAAAATCCTTGCTCAAACTTGATTTTCAAAAAACTATTTACAGATAACAGCGAAGAAAGTAGAATATCTTTGTTAGAAAAAAAATAGTGATATATAGGACTGAACCATCCCTTAAAACATAAAATCTTAAAAGAAATAGTTTATTTCTTCGATTTTTTTTTAATTTAAAAGCAATTTACTTTATATTTTTATTTGGATATTATTAAAAAATGAACGAAAACTCACTTTCTGATGGAAAAACAAAATTAGAAAACTTAATTTCTCTTTCTGAAGCTTTTACAAAAAATCTTCCAAAAGTAGATTTTCAAGCTAATCCTGCTTTTTTTCAGCGTCAAGAAGAAACTCATCAAAATATCAGTCAAATAAATTTCCAAGAAAGTGAATTTTCTCAAAATCAATTTAGAAATGAAAACATGTCACCTCTCCAAAACCAAGATGATTCTATAGAAAAAATTGCGGCTGAAATTGCAGCTTGTAAAAAATGCGTGCTTTGTGAAAAGCGAACAAATGTTGTACCAGGAATGGGAGTGAAAAATCCTCTTGTAATGATAATTGGAGAAGGTCCTGGATTTGAAGAAGACAAACAAGGCTTACCATTTGTGGGACCTGCTGGACAATTATTGGACAAAATGCTTGGTGCAATCAATTTAAGCCGAGAAACAAACTGTTTTATTGCCAACGTGGTAAAATGTCGTCCACCTCAAAACCGTGATCCAAATCTAGAGGAAGGAAAGGCTTGTCGTGGATTTTTAGATCGCCAAATATCACTTTTGAAACCAAAGATGATTTTGCTTTTGGGAAGAATCGCTACATATCACATTTTGGACACTGCTCAGGGAATTAGTACAATTCACGGCCAATTTTTTGAATACAAAACAGATTTCGGCACAGTTCCAGTAATGCCGATTTATCATCCTTCTGCGGTGCTTAGAAACGAAGCTCTAAAACGTCCGGTTTGGGAAGATTTGAAAGTCTTTAAGAAAAAACTAGAGGAAATTTAAGTGGCTTACATTGATGTTGTGCTAAACATTCCACTTGGAGGAAGTTTTACTTACAAAGCAAATTGCCCCGTAGAAGTTGGATTTCGAGCAGAAGTTTATTTTGGTACTCGTACAAAAAAAATGACAGGTTTTATTATCAAAGTACATGATGATGATTTCAAACCTGACTACGACGAACGAAAAATCAAAGAAATTATTCGCATAATTGATAAAGAGCCAATTTTTACAATCCAGCAAGTAAATCTTGCAAAGTGGATTTCTAGCTATTATCTGTGTTCGGAGGGAGAAGCCCTTTCTGGAATGATTCCTTCTGGAAAACGGGGCACAGAATTTTCCTTTGGATTTGAAGACGACTCATCATCCTATAAACCTCACACACTTTCAGAAGAACAAGAAAAAGCCGCAAATGATATTATCAAAATAGAAGATAATAAACTTTTTCACTATTTGTTTGGGCAAACAGGAAGTGGAAAAACCGAAGTTTTTTTAACGGCAGCAGAAAAAGTTCTTGAAAAAGGAAAGGGCGTAATCTATCTTGTGCCAGAAATCAGTTTAACTCACCAAGTAATACAAACAGTTTCGGCTCGTTTTGGGAAAACTGTGGCGGTTTTACACTCTGGATTAACTGGAAGTCAAAAATTAAACGAATGGAAACGTATCTTAAAAAAAGAAGCTCGTGTTGTTATTGGTGCTAGAAGTGCGATTTTTGCGCCGGTTCCAGATTTGGGCTTAATTATCATTGATGAAGAGCACGATAGTTCCTACAAATCTGGAAATTCCCCAAGATACCACGGAAGACAAGTTGCTATGAAGCGCTGTATGGACTTACATATTCCGCTGGTAATGGGAAGCGCCACACCTTCTGTAGAAGCTTACGAACTTATGAATCGGGGAACTTTGGTAAAACACACTCTTTCAAAGCGGTTAAGCGGGGGAAAACCACCTGCTATAGAAGTTGTAAATCTTGGAAATCCTGAAACAAAAAAGGTAAGCAACTCTATTTCAGAAAAACTTTATCAAGAGATTTTACAGGCTAAAAATGAAGGGCGACAAAGCATTTTATTTTTGAATCGACGTGGTTTTACCCACTTTTTTAAGTGCAACACTTGCGGAGAAGATTTAAAATGCAAAAATTGCTCAGTATCACTTACCTATCACAAAAGTGAAAATCGGCTGAAATGTCATTATTGTGGATGGAGTGTTTATCCTCCAAAATCTTGTCCAAAGTGTAATTCCCTAGATGTGGGATATTCTGGCTTTGGCACGGAATTTATAGAAGAAGAAGTACGTTCTCTTTTCCCAGATTTTACTGTGGACAGAATTGATACAGACAACTTATCTGACAAAAACGCTTTGCAACAAAAGATTGCTGATTTCAAAGCAGGAAAAATTGATATTTTGCTTGGAACTCAAATGGTGGCAAAGGGCTTAAATTTCCCAGGATTGAAGCTGGTGGGCGTAATTTCTGCGGACACTGGCTTAACATTGCCAGATTTTAGGGCTTCTGAGCGGACTTTTTCCTTGATTACCCAAGTTGCAGGTCGAGCTGGAAGATATTTTCCTGATGGGAAAGTTATTGTGCAAAGTTTTAATCCATATCATCCTGCTATTTCTTGTGCTTGTAAAAATGATTTAGAGGGCTTTTATTCATCAGAAATCGAAAATCGAAAAATCTTGTATTTTCCGCCATTTTCTAGAATGATTCGAATTGTTTTTCGGTCTGCAAATGAAATGGCAAGTAAAATATCTGCTGAAAGTTTTGGAAAACATCTTGAAACTTACAATCAAAATGGGGATTTTGAGATTTTGGGGCCAAGCGAGTGTGCGCTAAAAAAGATTGCCTTAAATTATCGATATCAGATTTTACTCCGAGGAGATTCCATTACCACCTTACAAAAAATTGTTTCTATGGTAATGTATAATTATAAAACAGCGGCAAATGTTTATATCGAAATTGATATTGACCCAACAAATCTTTTGTAATTTTTTATATCAATTTTTGAAAAGTTGAAAAAAAAGAAGGATATTAAAATGACACAAAGTTTAGAAGATTATTTAGAAGTTATTGGAAATCTAGAAGAAGAAAATCACAATCCTCGAGTAAAAGATATTGCAGAACGTTTAGGACTTTCAAAACCTTCTGTTCACACTGCCCTTCACGAGCTTGAAAACCGCGGAATGATAACCCACGAGCACTACGGGGCAATTATTTTAACCGCTCAGGGAAAGGAAGCCTACGAGAAAATCAAGTTTAAGCACGACTCTCTAAAAAGATATTTAACTGATGTTTTGGGCGTTTCAGAAGAAACTGCTGATAAAGACGCTTGTGCAATGGAGCATATTATCAGTGATGAAACTTTTGGAAAGATTCAAGAAGCCATACAAAGCCGAGGTTAAGTTTTTGGGAATTTATTTGTTTTTTCCCGTTACTCATAACTGTGGATTTTGGGATTAAGAAAAATATTTTTTTCGAGTCTATTTTTTTTGTTCTAGAAAGATTTCTTCTACAAGATAAGCGTCACTTAAGCAATGAAAATCACTAATTCCTTTACTCATAAGAATATAAGTGTTTGAATTATAAAAAAGTTCCATAGCCATTTCTTCAGAAAGTTGCATTTTTTTTGAAAGTAAAGAAATTATCCGAGCATATTTTATTTGTAACAAAGTTACTAGAAATAAATCAAGTTTCCTAGATGATGATTCAATATACAAGGGAATATATCTAGCAATTAAAAATGTCAGCACCTGATGGACCATGCCTATTAAAGACTAGGGCCTGACCGTTAATCAATTTGCAATATTATTTGACGGGCGCGTTCCTGGCTTTAAATAATCCCTACCACTTACTGTGAGGGAAAATCACAATAAGTGGCAGGGAAGATTTCTTTTAGGATTCTATGGGTGATTCTTTCAAAAGTCGCTCAGATTCAATTTTTATCTTTCGCAATAATGGATAAGAATTTCCTGAAAATTTTGTATTTACCACCGAATCTTCTTTTAATTTATCGATAAGC
>JAZQUR010000109.1:0-25096 GCA_045631425.1 Treponemataceae bacterium
AATTTTTTGTTTTTTTATATCAATGTTCATTAAGAAAAAAAACATCATTTGTTAAAAAGTAAATTCTATTTTAAGAATTATTTCTCAGTATTTTGCAAAAAATAAAAACACATTTATCAAAGGGACAAAATATGTCCTTATTATCATCTATATTGGTGATATGAAAACATACATCAACATAGAAAAAGCTAACACATCAACTCTTTATGAATTTGCCTTTAACAAAGGAGAGCTTGTATTTTTGGGAAAAAGTTCTTATGCCCAAAAACTCATAGAGGATGAAAAATTTACTGTGGATGTGGCTTCTATTTTCAATAAAAATTGGTACACATATATTCAACAAGATTTTAACATTGAAATATATTTATACATTCCAAAAGCTTATCATCAGCAAAATATTCTTGCAGCGTATCTTGCTCACATGGGAATTTTGCTTTACATCATCGAAGAAAAGGATAGCCTTTTGGCAGCTGAGTTTTTTAGTAGAAAATCCTCTATTTTGTGTTGTTTTCCAAAAGCTACATCCCAAGTTTTAGAACCAATTTCTGTGGAAAGCTTGTTTGCTTGGCTTTATGGAAGATTTTGTGACGACACACTTTTTACAAATATTTACTACGGATTACCTCTTTCAAAACATCAGCAAATTGCTTCGGCAACTGATACAGCCTGTTTTTTCTATAACGCAGCAAAAAATCGCTTAAAATCAAACTATCAGGGCGAAAAAAAGGAAAGCCCAAAAGAAATGTTTATACGGTATTTTTCTAGCAACAAAGAAACTGTTTTTACCATTGGGATTGTGGGACAACGTTATGAAAACTGGACTCACACAGGGCTAGATTACATTGATTCATTATTCGCTACAAGGGAAGCAAAAAACTTCATCGCCCACAAAACTTGTATAGAAAAAACAAGAAAAGAGTTTTTCGCCGAAACATCAGCTTATATCCAAGCAGAGCCTTACAATATTCACGACGAAAATGCATTAGGCTTATATCTTAACGATGTAAAATCTTACATCACAGGTGATGAAGGAATGTGCCTTGCAGGATATTTACGAAAAACTGGCGCAGAGATAATTCGTGCCTCCCGGCCTCGGGATTTTCGGTTGAAAGCAAAACTTGTACGCATTGGTAACTTGCAAGAAGGAAAAACTGGAATTGTAGTAAAAGTGGCTGTATAATTATTTTATACACAAAAATGGAGAATAAAAAAATGCTTTATTTAAAAGAAATGAATCTAGAAGATGCAAAGCCACAATGGGATTTTTTTCAAAGTTGGAATGATGAAAACGGTGTTGAAAATCAATTTTATGGGATGAGTTTTGAAGATTTTGTAAAAGATGGTATCCCAAAACGCATAAACATCGCCCAAGGGAAAAATCTTCCAGAAGGATATGTGCCAGGAACTTATTGTTTTTTGTATGACAGCGATGTTGGCGAAAATCAAGTGATTGGATTTTATAATATTCGACACTTTTTAAACGATTCTCTTTTTAATGGCAGCGGACATATTGGTTATCTTATTCATCCGGAATTCAGAAAAAAAGGATACGGAACAAAAGGCTTAGAACTTGCCATTGAAAAATTAAAAACAATGCCAGATTTCGTCGAAGAAGAAATTTTTTTACGATGCTTTAAATCAAACGAAGCCTCACTAAAAATCATGCTAAAAAATGGCGGATATTTGCACCATGAAGATGATGAATACAATTTTGTAAGGATAAAAAGATGACTCACAATGAGATGATAAAAACAGTCCTCTCACAATCTGCAAAAGATATGATGTGTAAACCTGAGGATTTTTCAAAACAAGGCTTTACAGTTATCCCCTTTTATAATGATGAAAAATCTCAAAATCGTGGGCATAAAAAAAGTATTCCAGATTCTTTGTTTTGTAATTTAGTTTTCTTTGGAAAAAGTTTGGTTTGTAGTTGTGATGAAAAGATTACTCCTCAAATCCAGCAACTTTTAGAAAAGGAATTAGATCAAAATGAACTTTACCGAGGCTTTGAACCAGATTTCATCTATAAAATCAATGAAATTCTAGAGCCCTTTCAACGAAAAATAAACTGCATGGCGAATTTCTGTTTGCCATCAAAAAATTTTTTTGAACCAAAAATCCCTCAAAGTGATATTAAGATAGAAAATTTTTCTTACAAGTTTTTCTATGATAAAGAAATTGCAGTCTTATATGAAGAAAAAGGCTTTGATAACGCATTTGATTACGGAAGTTGTCTTTTAGAGGATGATAAAAAACGAAAAGACAAAATCGCTGTTGTGGCTTACCAATATGAGAAAATTATTGGAATTGCGGCTTGTACTGACGATTGTGATTCCATGTGGCAAATCGGAGTTGATGTTTTGCCAGATTATCGGGGAAAAGGCGTTGCATCATTTTTGGTGAATATTTTAAGCCAAAAGATTTTCCAGTTGGGGAAAGTTCCTTATTATTGTACCGCTTGGAGTAATGTTGCCTCTAGAAACACAGCCATAAAAGCAGGATTTTCCCCAAGTTGGGTAGAAATTGCCAGTGTTAAGTGGTAAAAGCCGATTGCAAAAAATCAAAAGTGGATTCATCATATAAAGTATGAACACACAAAAAATTATTGATGCCCACGTTCACATCGGACGAATGTTAAACTTTGATATGAAAGAATCTATGGTTTTGGAAGCCATGGAAAAGTACAATATCGAGAAAGTTATTGTTTCCAATTCTGAATCTGCAGAAGCAGACCATAACCAAGTTTTACTTCCAAAAGAATATCAAATCAGTCAAATTGAAAGCTTGAAAAAAGCTGTTACATTTGCACGGGAAAATCTTGGCAAGGTTTTTATCGCTCCATGGTTCAAACCAAAAACTGAAAAAATCTCATCTGAATTGATTTCTCTTATGGAAGAAAATTTAGATATCATCAAAGCTGTAAAATTTCATCCATATCACTCGGCATTGGATTTTGACTCATCTGAAAATCATCCATATTTTGACTTGGCAGAGCAATTCCACTTACCAATTATCACTCACACTTCGGGAGGACAAAACGACAATCCAAAAAAAATAGCAAATGTAGCGAAAATGTTTCCAAAGCTGAATATTGTTATGGCACACTTAGCTCTCGGCACTGACAACCTAGAAGCAATCGAAACTATCAGCAAATTTTCCAATTTGTACGGCGACACCGCTTGGGTGCCAATGGAAAGCACAATCAAGTTTATCAACAAAATTGGTAGCGAAAAACTGTTTTTCGGCACAGATATGCCAATTGACGGCGTGGACACATATCGCTGTAATCCAAAAGGAGAACGCAGCATGTATCAAGATTATTTCGAAAAATTACCAGAATTGATTTCTGAAGATGATTATGAAAATCTAATGTGGAAAAATGCTGAAAGATTTTTCAAAATGTAAAAAATTAATCAATAATTAAATTACAAGTTTATTGCATAAATTATCGATAAAATTTAAGATAATTTATGCAATCACAATTAAAAAACAACAATTTTCTTTTGTATTCTTTTGGATTTTTAAAAAGTTTACATTTTTTTGGCTCACTATCAATTCCCTTTTATCTTGATAGACTAGAAATGTCTTATACTTGGATGTTTGTAATCGAAACCATTTTTTCGGTTTTTCTATTTTTGTTTGAAATCCCAACAGGAATTGTGGCAGACAAATTTGGTCGCAAAACATCTTTGGTTTTAGGAAGTGGGATTTTCGGATTTTCCTTCATTATCCTTGGAATAACTCGCAATATTACCGTTTTATTGTTTGTACAAATTTTAGGTGCTCTTGGAATGAGTTTAATAAGCGGTGCCGACAAAGCCCTAATTTACGAAAATGCAAAACTTCAAAACAAATCTCCAGAAGAAATTTCTGCTATGGCCAGTCGATTTAACGGATTTGAAACTGTGGCAATGTTAATCGCATTTCCACTTGGCAGTTTATTTGTTTCCAGTGGATTTATGGATTACGTTTCAGCCCTAGGTTTTGTTTTCGTTGCCACAGGAATTGCAACCATAATCGCCGCAGTTTTCATATTTTTTGTAAAAGAACCAGCAAAACTTATGTCCAAAAGTGAAAAAACAGAAATTGATGGGGCGGACGAAAAGAACGACAAACCAACTTCTACAAAAAAAATGTTGGAACAAAATGCAAAAGGATGTTTTTTCGCCTTCAAAAACCCAGAGTTACGCAAATTGAGCTTAGATTATTCTGTAATTTCAGCTTTTACTTTTTTGATGTTCTGGTTTTATCAATCTTTGCTTTTGGAAAATAATGTAAATATTGCAGTAAACGGATTTGTTGCTTCTGGCTTTAACTTAGCAGCTAGTCTTTTGTTGTTTTCCAGCGGATTTATCCAGAAAAAACTTGGATTTTCAAAAACACGATTTTTATCAGCCATTATTCCAGGAATTTTGTACGTTTTAGTTTTTATGTTCTACAGAAATATTTTTGTGGCTATGATTGCAATTTTCGGAATAACAATGCTACGTCTTTTCCGAGATCCGATTCTTATCACTCAAATGAATGTAAAAATCAATGATGAAAACCGAGCTACAGTTCTTTCTGGGGTTTCTATGTTCAGCAGAATAATTATTGCGATTTTTTATCCGATATCAGGGATTTTAATGGACAAAAATCCACAGGTTACATATTTGGTAATCGGAATTGCAACAGTTGTTTTCAGCTTTTTGCTTTCAACTTCAAAAAAGGAAAAAGCGGCTTCGCGTTAAGGATTGGAAGGGCGGCAAAGCCGTTCTTGATTGGGCATTGAGTGAAGTCGAAATGACCAATCAAGAATGAAGCGGTAGCGCAACCCTGAAAAGCCTGACCCGATTGCGTAGTAATCGGGGAACGCCCAAAAATTACAGAAAACTACTTCTTCTTGCCCTTCACCACAATGGGTTTTTGCTCCCAAATTACAGAAACGCTGCGTTCTTCCACATTTGGAATACGCAAGAAGTTTTCGCAGCCGACGCGGTGAATTATCAAGCCCCGTCCACGAGAAACGTACCCAATAATTTCATCGCCGAAAACCGGATTACAACATTTTGCAGACTTTACCATGAAGTTGGTTGTATCCCCAATTCTAATGCGGATTGGTTCTTCCTCCGCCCCAGCAACAGTTTTATCTAGAGGTTTATCCGACAAATCCTGTGTAGCATTTTTTTGGCTATTTTGAACCAAGGCAGAAGCTGTTCCAGTTCCCTGAGTGTTGATAATCGCGCCATTTTGCAAAAGCCAAGACCGTATCTTATTTCTTGCCTTGGAAGTTTTTACACTGTGAAGCTGATTTTCAGTTGGATGACTTTGAGGATTTGTCAAAATTTCTATAATCTGAGTATTTTTTAGAGGACTTGATAAAGGAATAATGTTTCCATCAGCCTTTGCCCCAACAATAGTTTCCCCAATTCGTGAGTGAATACTGTATGCAAAGTCAATAGCAGTTGCCCCCGCCGGTAACTCCCGAACATCACCCTGTGGCGTGAAAACGTAAATTGAATCCCCTAAAAGTTCGTCTTTGATTTCAGCAAAAAGTTCTGCATCATTTTTGTTTTCTGCCCGTAGCGCTTTCAACTGATTTATAATAGAAAGATTTTCTACAGAAACAGCGTCTTTTGATTTTCCCTTTTTGTAAAGCCAGTGACTTGCAACCCCGTGTTCTGCCACAGAGTGCATTTCTTGGGTGCGAATCTGGATTTCCAAAGGGAAACCTTCACACATTACAGTGGTATGCAAACTTTGGTAACCGTTTGTTTTTGGCATGGCGATATAATCTTTGAAGCGCCCTTCCATAGGCTTCCACAAAGTGTGAACAATTCCAATCAAAGCATAACAAGCAGCCTGATTTTCACAAATTATTCGTAAAGCAAGTAAATCGTAAATTTCATCAACTGCCTTGCCCCGTTTTCTCATTTTTTGATAAATCGAATAAAAGTGCTTTGCTCGACTTGAAATTTTAATGTCAAGATTTTGCTTTGCGGCTGCTTTGTATATTTCCTTTTCTGCCTTTTCAAGATAAACAGAACGCTCCCCTTTTTTTAGCTGAACCAAACGCTTTATTTGCTCATAGGCATCTGGATTTGTGTATTTCAAGCCCAAATCTTCAAGTTCATCTTTCAAAGAAGACATACCAAGACGATTTGCCAAAGGAGCCCAAATTTCTAAAACTTCAGTTGCTACAGATTTTTGCTTTTCTTCAGAAAGATTTTTCAAAAACCGCATTCTATCAAGTCGGTCAGCAAGTTTCACCAAGATAACCCGAATATCATCTATCATGGCGAAAAGCATTTTTCTAACGCTGTCTGCCTGTTGCAAAGTTTTGTTTTGGATTTTTAAGTTAGTTATGCGACAGGCACCTTTTACAATGTTTCCAATTTCCTTGCCGAAAAGATTTTCCACATCTTCACATTCGTGCAAAAGTCCAGCCACGATACAGTCTGCATCCAATTTTGATTTAGCCAAAATAGAAG
Source organism: Treponemataceae bacterium (assembly GCA_045631425.1). Classification (GTDB taxonomy): domain Bacteria; phylum Spirochaetota; class Spirochaetia; order Treponematales; family Treponemataceae; genus Treponema_I. The sequence continues at coordinate 6,471 of JAZQUR010000109.1, forward strand.
CCACTCGCAAAGGATGATATTCAAATTTTTCCCCGCAAGGTCGTGTGTGAGTTTTCCCGTATTCCAGCAAAAAATCCCAAGCCTTGTTGATTTTTGCCTTTTCGTCATCACTGTAATGAAGATGAATTTTGTAAAAATCTTCTATAGTTTGTAATGAATCATCTTGTGCTTTCATATTTTACCTTGTAAACAAACTAATTATTATGAGCCTCAACCAAACGCAAAAGCCCAGCTAAATCCTTATGAATAAATATATCCGAAAAACCAGCTTTTAACAAACAATCAGCCGCTTCTTCCGCATTATATTCCCCAGTTTCCAAAAAGAAAACCCCGCCAACTTCCAAGTGATTTTTCACTTCCACCACAAGCCGCCGAATAATCTCCAAGCCGTCCTCTGCCCCATCCAAAGCAAGACGAGGCTCACTTCGCCCATCAGACAAAAGTTCATCCGTGATTTTCGTTGGCACATAAGGAGGATTGCTTAATATCATCTTGAATTTTTGGCTATCCAAGTTTTCAGGATTTTCTGATTTTTCCCCCGAAAAACTTTTCCAAAGATTTGCCACAAACAAATCGCCCTTGTAAAAACTGATATTTGCCCTTTCATCTTCTGATAAAAGCTTTTCCACGTTTTTTTTCGCAACTTCCAAAGCCTTTTCAGAAATGTCACTAGCTGAGATTTTCACTTTAGGCCCAAACTTTTCGTACAAATTTTTCAACACAGAAATTGCAATGCAGCCAGAGCCTGTACAAATATCCGCAATTTTATAAACATCACCATCATATTTTGATATATTATTTTCAGCCCACAACAAGGCTTTTTCCACTAAAAGTTCTGTATCTGGTTTTGGAATTAAAACATTTTGGTCAACGTAAAAATCAAGACTGAAAAATTCTTTCGAATTAATGATATAAGCGATTGGAAGCCCAGAAAGCCGACTTTCAACAGCCCTCTGGATTTTAGCCATTTCGTCATCAGACAAAATTCGAGAATCATTGCAAAGCAACTCTGTTTTTGAAAGATTTAAGAAAAAACACAAAAGGATATTTGCATCTAAAACAGGACTTTGTGCCACAAAAGGATTTTCAGAGGATTTTAACAAGTTGATAATCTGTTTTTTTACATTAAAAATCGATTTTTCTTCTATATTTTCAAACATTTTCCAAGCCATATCCATAGAATAGCACAATATCTTTAATTTGTATATTTTCCGTTTTATCATAAAAATTTTATCACGCTTTTTTATATTGTGATATATATTTTATTTAATGGAATCCGTAAAAACAGTATTAGTAGTTGATGATAATCAGATAAACAGACACATATTAAGAAAAATTCTCAAAGACGTCTATCAAATTATAGAAGCAGAAAATGGACAAGTTGCTCTAGATGTTCTATCCAAAAATGATGTTGAAATTTCTGCAGTCTTGCTAGATTTAACAATGCCAGTTATGGACGGATATACTTTTTTACGTAAAGTTCAAGAAGATTCACGTATAAGAAATATCCCGATTATTGTAACCACAAGCCATTCTGAATCAGAAAAAGAAATCGAAGCTCTAAAAATCGGAGCATGGGACTTTGTAACAAAACCTTACAATCCAGAAATCATTCTTTTCCGCTTACGAAATGCTATCAATCGTAGCCAACTTGAAACACTACGTGAGATTATATATCTTTCTGAATTTGATAAATTAACTGGGATTTACACAAAAAATCACTTTTTTGCAGAAACCCACAAGATGTTGTCAGAACACCGAAATCAGAAATTTATCTTCATCCGATTTGATATCGACCGTTTTGCCTTGATAAACTCATATTTCGGAATCGCCCGTGGGGATATGCTGATAAAATACATCGGTTCCACCTTGCCATCCTTGGTAAAAACAGCTGAATATTACACTTACGGAAGAATTGAAGGTGATGTTTTTGCGGCTTGTGTTTCTTTCAACGAAGACAAATATAAAGATAAATATGAATTCGCAGTTGATGTTGTTGATCGTGTAAAAAAAATCTTAGACGAATATGATTATGGTTCTGATACAGAATTTGATATTGTGCCATCATTTGGTTTGTATGAAATTCCAGATAACACTATCCGTCCAGATATTTTGTTTGACAGAGCTACTATGGCTGCAAAAACTTGTAAGGGAAGTTATATCCAGCTTTACAGTTGGTACGACGACTCTATGGAACAACAACTAAAGCAAGATCAAAACATCGCTAATGAAATGACAAAAGCTTTGGAAGAAAATCAGTTTGTTCCATACTTTCAGCCAAAATACGATTTGCGTACAAACAAAATTGCTGGGGCTGAAGCTTTGATTCGTTGGCAACACCCAGAAAAAGGTTTGATTCCTCCAGCTTTGTTTATTCCGGTTTTTGAAAGAAACGGCTTTGTTTCAAAAGTAGACTACTACATGTGGGAAAACGTTTGTAAAACACTTCGAAAATGGATTGATGAAAAGCGGACTATCCTACCGATTTCAATTAACGTTTCTCGAATCGATATGTACAATCCTCTTTTAGTGGATATTTTCTGTAATCTAATCGATAAATACAACATTCCTGCACATTTGTTGAATTTGGAAATTACAGAATCTTCATATATGGACAACCCAGAAATCATGCTTGAAACAATGCATCGTCTACAAAGCAAAGGATTTGTAGTAATGATGGACGATTTCGGTTCTGGTTATTCATCCTTGAATGTTTTGAAAGATATGCCTGTTGATGTTCTTAAAATTGATATGAAGTTCTTATCAAAAGATACAGAAGACGGCAGAAGTGAAAGCATTATTGCGTCCATTGTGCGTATGGCAAAGTGGCTAAATATGTCTTGTATCGCAGAAGGAGCTGAAACTTCAACTCAAGTACAATTTCTAAAGAACATCGGCTGTGAATTTGCACAAGGATATTACTACTCAAAGCCAATTCCACAAGAAGAATACGAAAAACTTGTAGAAAAAGAATACGGTTCTGTTGGATTTGATGTTATCAATTCACCTTCAGTTGTAGCTCCTGAAGATGATGAACGATTTACAAGAATTTTCTGGGCTGCGGATTCTAAAATTGCTAAATATTTCTTGGAAATCAAAAATCCAGCTGCAATTTACGAATTTAATAATGGTCATTATGAACTTTTACGAGTAAATTCATCTTATTATGAATATTTTGATTTTTCTTGTAATCCAGTTGAATCGCCAATTATCACACAGTCCTTGATGGAATGTGCAAAAACCGGTGAAACCATTACTATGGAATATAATTTCACTACACCAGAGGGCAATGTTCAGTATGTTTCTATGAAAACTGAATATTTGAAAAAACTGGGGGACAGACATATTCTTTTGGGTATTCATGAATTTAAAAATGCCTAGTAGTAAGTGTTTTTAATCTGAATATTCTACAAAACTTTTATCAAACTTTGACTATCGGAGGTAATTATGAATAAATTATGTGAAGCACTACAAAACTGGGGTTGCGATATCCCTGGAGCTATGCGAAGATTTTTGGACGACGAAGGTTTATATATTTCTTGTTTAGCAACAATGCTTGCAGACGAAAATTTTGAGATGCTTGGAGAAGCTGTTAAGGAAAATGATGTTACAAAGGCCTTTGAAGCAGCTCACTCTCTAAAAGGAACTCTTGGAAATATGGGACTTACTCCAATGTATGAAATCATTATCCAGATTGTAGAACCACTTCGAGATGGTAACATCGACGGTATTGCAGAAAAACATCAACTTTTGATGGAAAAATATAAGGAGCTAGTAGCAATTAAAGAAGGTTGCTAGATTTCGATTTTATAGCAAAACCGCCAAAGTCTTGTGTAGGCTTGGGCGGTTTTTTGTTGGTAGGCTGATTTTGAGAAAGTTGTTATTTACACAACTTTTCCCAGTTTTGGCTTGGATTTTCTGAAAAGCAAAACAATTCCCCAGAAACAGGATGATAAAACTCCAGCGTTTTTGCGTGAAGGCACAGTCTGTTAAAAGGATTTGTCTTTGCGTGGAAAAGCTCATCTCCCGCGATTGTGTATCCAATGTGACTTAAGTGGGCTCGAATTTGGTTTGTGCGACCAGTTTCTAAATCAAGCTGAAAAAGTGTGTGATTTTTCCCCTGTTTCAAAATCTTGTAGTGAGTTATGGCCGACACTTCTTTTTGAGCTTTTTCAGTTTGAGTTTTCTCTTTTTGAGGATATTTAGATTGTTCCCAATTTTTTCCACGGTGATTATTCGCCACGTATGAGTGATGATAAGCATTTTTTGTTAAGAGCGCGTCTATTGTGCCAGATTCTGGAATTTGTGGAAAATCTTTTCCTCGGGGATTTTCAGCCAAAGCAACATATTCCCGAGTTTTTACGATTGTTTGCCAATTATCCATGAGTTTTTTCTGAACATCTTGGGTCATGGCAAAAAGCAAAATCCCAGAAGTATCTTTATCCAAGCGGTGAACAACGTAAGGTTTGTATGAGCCCCGCAAAATCCCTCGTTTACGACAATATTCTGTAAGTTCACCAATCACAGTATGTCCCTTAAATCCAGGATATGGAACTGTTAAAACGCCCTCGGATTTATTTACCACGATGATGTGTTTATCTTGATATAAAATTTTCATAAAAACTATCTTTTGTTTGTGCCAGAAAGTTTGTTTTGAGATTTTGTTCTCATAATCCAGTTTTCTGCAATGTCTTTTTTTGTCAAAAGCAAACAATCGTGGTTATGACTTGTCCAATCCATAATCATACCAGTCTCGCTATCCACAAAAACAAAATCAGAATCTTGGATACCTGTGTTATTTGGACCAACAAACTCGCACCAAGTTTTTGAATCAATGCGGTTCAATGGAGAACAAACAAAAAGCTTTGCGTCTTTTATATCATCTTTTGTTAGAGGATGTGGAACTTTTTCTGGATGAAGTTCTAAATCCTTTTCTTTTGCTTTTTTTGCATCTGGATGCATAGCGGCAAGTTCTGCATCAAAATCTTCTCGAGTTTTTTGACCTTTTTCCTGCAATGCAACAACTTCTTCTGCTGGAAGTTCTTTCCCGATAGTTGCAGCAAGTTCAAATTCACTGGCAGATTCACCAACTGTGGTTTTGTCTGCATCTTCGTGGCGGAAGAAAAATCCTGTTCCAAATTCTCTGTGAGGAGCTTTGTACAATTCTTGGATATATGGAGCTGCCTCTTCTGGAGAGATTTTCCCCTGCAATGCGTCAATAGCTTTTCTGTAAGCACGAACAGTCATTGCAACATAGTAAAGACTCTTCATTCGACCTTCGATTTTTAGTGAGTCAACACCTGCTTCTTTCATTTTGTCTAAGTGATCAACCATACACAAATCTTTTGATGAAAGAATTGCTGTAAAATCTTCTCCTTCAAAAATTGGGAAATGTTCGTTTGGTCGTTCGTGTTCTGTGATAAACAATTTACCACTTTGAGCGATAGCTCGAGCTTCTTCGTTGGTTAGAGGTTCTGTTAAAAAGTCGTTATTTCCAGAAAGGTTAAAATTCCAGCGACAAGAGTGTGAACACCAACCAGCATTTGCACTTCGACCTGTTAAGTAAGCTGACATCAAACAGCGACCAGAATATGAAATACACATTGCACCGTGAGCAAAAACTTCAAGTTCCATTTCAGGAACTGCATCTTTGATTTCACGAATTTCTGCAAGAGAAGCTTCACGACCCAAAACAACCCGCTTAAATCCCAAATCTTTGTACATTTTTACAGCTTCGCGATTTATACAGTTTGCTTGAGTACTTAAATGAAGTGCTGCATTTGGAAAGTGTTTTTTTATAATGTTTACCATCCCAATATCTTGGATGATAAAAGAATCTATTGGATATGATTTAAAATAATCTAATTCCTTTAAAAAATTATCAATATCACGATTGTGGAATGTAATGTTTAATGCACAAAAAAGTTTTTTCCCCGGATATTTTGCCTTTAACTCTGTAATTGCTTTATATTCGTCTTCGTAAAAGTTATCAGCCTTTACCCGAAGAGAAAACCGCTTAAGCCCAATGTAAGCAGCGTCGGCCCCGTACTCATAAGCGTATTTTAGTTTTTCAAAATTTCCAGCTGGTGCAACTAATTCCATTTATTTTTTCCTTTGTAAAATGATATTAAAATTGATATTACAATCCTGCGTAAACTTCTCGATTAAAGCCTTTATCCTTGATAAATTTTCCCACTTTATCGATAGCAAGATGGGATTCTTCTAAAAACTCGTCTGCGAATTGGAACATGTGCATCATATTTGGCCAAATATCCAAAGTGAAAGGCACATGAGCACTTCTTAAAAGCATACAAAACTTTTTTGTTTCGTTGATGATAATTTCTTTTTCCCCCATTTGAATGTAAACATTTGGGAAACCTTCTAGCATATTCGGTAAAATATACTGAGGAGAAACAAGAGGATTTGTTAGATTTGATGTATATGTATACATATTTCCAGTTCTGCGCATTGCATCTGGAGATAAAAGTTCGTCTTTCAATTTTTTATCATGATAAATTGGGGCTTGTTCTGAAAAATCTAGCCAAGGAGAAAAAAGCAAAATCCCGTGAATCTTGTTTCGCGCTGCTTCTTTCAAACTCAAAACCAAAGATAAAGCGATAGAAGCCCCAGAACCATCTCCCGCCACAATGATATTTGGATGTTCTGCGTAAAGAGCCTTTAACACAAGTTTTGCATCATCTAAAGCCGCAGGAAAAGGATGTTGAGGTGCTAAACGAATTTCTGGCACGATTATTTGTGTAGATGATGCATGAGCCAATGACGCACAAAAAACTCGCCATGATTTTCGACTTCCACCAATAAAAGAACCGCCGTGAATGTAAACCATCACCCTGTCGGAAGCAAAAACTTCTGGTGTTAAAACGTCGCAAACTACGCCATTGTAGGTTTTTTCAGTGTGTTCAACCCGATTTGGCAAAAATACAGAAGAAAATTCATTTTCAATGTTTGCTCGAAACTGCTCGATTTCTGATTTTGGTGTAAATACTAATTTTTTTAATCGTTTTAACGCTGCTCTTCTATTATTTGCCATGATTTAAATAGTATAGCAAATAACTACAGAATATGCTATATTTTTCTTACTATGCCTATAAAAATACAATCTGATTTACCAGCTCGTTCTGTCCTTGAAAACGAAAATATCTTCGTTATGACAGACGAAAGAGCAAACATCCAAGATATTCGTCCTCTAAAAATTGCTATTGTGAACTTAATGCCTACAAAGATTGCAACAGAAACTCAACTTTTGCGCCTTTTGGGAAACACTCCTTTGCAAATTGAAATTTCTCTAGTTCACATGGAAGCTCATCAATCAAAAAATACTGGGGAAGAGCACCTAGAAAAGTTTTATATCACTTCAGCAGAAGCTTTGAATCAAAAGTTTGACGGAATGATAATAACCGGCGCTCCAGTTGAGCAAATTCCTTTTGAAGACGTAGATTATTGGGAAGATTTGTGCAAAATCATGGATTACGCAGAAAAAAACGTTTTCTGTACTTTGTATATTTGCTGGGGAGCTCAAGCTGGATTGTATCATCATTATAAAATCCCAAAACGACCTTTGGATAAAAAGATTTCTGGCATTTTCCAAAATTACAAAACAACTATTGCAGAGCCTTTGCTTCGGGGTTTTGATGATTTGTTTCCATCACCTCAATCTCGCCACACAGAGATTCGCAAAGAAGATATTGAAAAAAATCCTAATCTTACAATTTTGGCAGAATCCGAAGAAAGTGGAGTTTTGCTTGTAAAATCCAATGATAATCGCCAGATTTTTATGACTGGCCACTTAGAATACGACACAGAAACTTTGGAAATGGAATATCGCAGAGATTTGAAAAAAGGTCTTACAAATGTGGATATGCCAAAGCATTATTTCCCAAGCGACGACCCTACTCGCCGTCCAATTTCAACTTGGCGAAGTATTGCTCACTTGTTTTATTCAAACTGGCTAAACTATTACGTTTACCAAGAAACACCTTACGAACTTGAAGGACTAAATAAATGATAGATATTACCTACAGAGGATTTAACCAAGCATTTGACGTGGCTGTTGTTGGTGGCGGTCATGCCGGAATCGAAGCTTGTCTTGCTTGTGCAAGAATGGGCTTGAAAACACTTCTTATTACACAATCAATTGACGCCATTGGTAGAATGTCTTGTAATCCTTCTATCGGTGGGATTGCAAAGGGAAATATCGTTAGAGAAATAGACGCTCTTGGGGGCGAAATGGCAAAACTCATTGATAATTCAATGATTCAGTTCCGATTGTTGAATAGAAGCCGAGGTCCTGCGGTTCAAGCCCCAAGAAGCCAAGCGGATAAACTTGTGTATTCCCGTCTTGCTCGCCAAATCCTAGAACAACAAGAAAATCTTTATACATTGCAAGACACAGTAGTTGATTTGGAAACTGTGGAAAGCACAACAGAATTACCAGAGGGAAGTGGTACAAAGGCAGAAGTTGGCACAATTCCGGGAGAATGTCGCCAAAATCCAGAAAAGATTTCTAAAATGCGCCAAAAACTTTCCGCTGTAATCACAGAAAGGGGGCGCCGAATTCCAGTTCGTGCTGCAATTTTGACAACAGGAACTTTCCTTGGGGGAAAAATCTTTATCGGAAAATACGATGCTCCCCACGGTCGTCTTGGGGAACAAGCCGCCTTTGGTTTGACAGAAGCTCTAAATCGCATAGGGTTTACCACAGGTCGCCTAAAAACTGGAACACCACCAAGAATTCTAAAACATTCTATTGATTTTACAAATCTTGAATTACAAGAGGGAGACGAAGACGTTATCCCTTTCAGTTTTGATAATACAGAAATCAATCGTCCAATGGTTCCTTGTCATCTTGTTTATACAAACGAAGAAACTCATAAAATCATTCGAGAAAATATTGGGCTTTCTCCACTATATTCTGGGAAAATCAGTGGCGTAGGGCCTCGTTATTGTCCAAGTATCGAAGATAAGGTTATGCGATTCCAAGAAAGAGAACGACATCAACTTTTTATCGAACCAGAAGGCCTTGAAACAGAAGAAATGTACATAAACGGATTTTCTTCATCTTTGCCAGAAGAAGTGCAAGACAGATTTATGCGCACTTTGGAAGGATTTAAGAATGCCATCGTTTCTCGTCCGGGCTACGCTGTTGAATACGATTACGTTGAGCCAACACAACTTTTCCCATCTCTTGAAACAAAACTCGTAGCTGGACTTTTTAACGCTGGACAAATCAACGGAACATCAGGTTACGAAGAAGCTGCGGGACAAGGTTTGATTGCAGGGATAAACGCAGGGCTTTACAGTAAGCGCCATATCGAAGAATGCGGACCAATTTCCTACGGAGAAGAAGGCTCAGAAGATTTAAGCTATTCATGCCACAAAGACAAACTTCACATTATCCCAGAATACGAGCCTTTAGTTCTTTCTCGAAGCGAAGCATATATCGGTGTTTTGATTGATGATTTGGTTACTCTTGGCACAAAAGAGCCTTACAGAATGTTTACCGCTCGTGCAGAATATCGCTTAAATCTTCGCCACGACACAGCAGACCAACGTCTTTCTGAATACGGATACAAAGTTGGCCTAAAATCTGAAGCTCAAATGGAAAAACTCCACAAGAAAATCGACACAATCGATGAAATTTTGGATTTACTCCACAAAAAGTTTACAACCGAAAATCCAGGGTATCCAGAAGAATATTGGAATGCAGCTCATATTGACTACAAATACGAACATTACATCGAAAAGCAGGACCGTCGGGTTGAAAAAATGCGTCGCATGGAAAATGCAAAAATCCCATACGATTTTGACTACGGAAAAATCCCAGGATTAAGCGCCGAATCCAGAATGAAACTAGAAAGCGTCCGCCCTTTAACACTGGGCCAAGCCAGCCGCATCTCCGGAATCCGCACCTCCGACGTAATGCTTTTAATGGTATATTTGAGATAAACACAAAAAAAATATTGCCCCCTCCCAACGCAAGTTTTCCAAAGGAGTGCAACCTTTAGTTATATAAAAATCAAAACCTTTGGAAAAATTTGGGTTCTTAGGGTGGAACCCTAAGCCGTGGCCGAGGAATGGTGGGGTTTTAGGACAAAATGCGAGACTCGTAGCAATTTGCCAACGGCCTTCGGACTCTGAGTGGGTTTTCCTCCCCTAAATAGTTTACCAGCTTTACCAAAGCTGACTCATCCCAAAGTCTTGGGAAAACTTTAACATTTTTCATCATTTTCTAAAAATGATAAAAGGAATAAAAAGTGATTTTTAACTACGTTTACAAACCAATTATTGAAGATTACGACAACCAAGGCAATTACAAAACTTCTACTATTTTGAAAGCTTTTGGTAATTCAGGTTCTGCTCACTCAGATGCTTCTGGCGACAATGTTATTCAGGGAAGCAACAGCGGAAAAGCTTGGGTTTTGCTGGACTGGAAAATCGAAGTTTTAGAAGCACCAAAAATGAATGAGGAACTTCGGGTTGAAACTTGGATTGAACCTCTAAAAAGTCCTTTTGGAACAATTCGTAGTTTTCTAGGCTACATTGGGGATAAACTTTGTGCAAAAGGAATTACAAAGTGGGTTTTACTTGATGTTGCCACTGGTCGCCCATCAAAATTGGATACAGCTTTAATTGAAAGCTATGGTATAAACGAAGGTTCTGCTTTTGAAGGAAGCAAAATCGAAAAAATCGCTGAGCCAGAAAACTACACTTTTGAAGCTGACATTTTGGTTCGCCGAACTGATATTGACTGGAACAATCACGTTCACAATCTAACTTATTTTGATTATGCTTTGGACTGTTTGCCAGAAGATGTTTACGCAAATAAAAAGTTCTCAAAAGTGCGAATCACTTTTAAGCATGAAATTTCAGGTTGCAAAATGATAAAAGGTAAATACGGAGAGACAGAAGATGCTTCTGTAGTTGCAATCCACAACGAAAAAGGCGATTTGTGTACTTTGGTGGAATTTAAAGAATAATAAAAGGCACTTCAAAATGACTGGAAAGTTTGTAAAACTTTTTAAAACAAAACATGATCCAAACGCCATTACAGAAGGAGTAATTTGGAAACAACTTTTACTCTTCTTTTTTCCTATTTTGTTTGGGACTTTTTTTCAGCAACTTTATAACACTGTAGATGCCATAATTGTTGGACGCTATCTTGGAAAAGAAGCCTTAGCCGCAGTTGGTGGTGGAACAGGTACAATTATCAACTTGCTAGTAGGATTTTTTACAGGTCTTTCCACTGGTGCCACAGTCATAATATCCCAATTTTATGGTGCAAAAAGAGAAAAAGAAGTTTCCCTTGGTGTGCACACAGCCTTTGCCCTTTCCCTAGTTGGAGGAATTGTCATCACCATTCTTGGATTTTTTACTGCACCAACTTTGCTTAAGCTTTTAAAAACTCCAGAAGATATTTTTGATTTATCAGTTACATACATTCGAATCTTCTTTTTGGGAATAATTCCTACTATTGTTTACAACATGGGATCCGGAATTCTTAGGGCCATTGGAGATTCAAAGCGACCTCTTTATTATTTAATTGTAGGAACCTTTGTAAATATCATTTTGGATTTTGCGTTTATCGCAATTTTTAAAATGGGCGTTGAAGGAGCTGCTTTTGCCACAATTATTGCTCAAGTTGTAACTATGATTTTAGTGTGTAATGCTCTTATCAAAGCAGAAGATAGCTACAAATTGATATTAAAAGAAATCCGATTTTCCATGTCCATCTTAAGACAAATTTTACGCATTGGATTTCCAGCCGGTCTTCAATCAGTTATGTACACAATTTCAAACTTGATTATACAGGCAAATATCAATTCCTTTGGAACAGACACAGCTGCAGCTTGGGCCGCCTTTGGAAAACTAGATGCCCTTTATTGGATGGCAATAACTTCCCTTGGAATTGCCATTACAACCTTTGCAGGACAAAACTACGGTGCTGGAAAAATCCAGCGAGTAAAAAAATGTACAGGCCAAAGCTTTATTATTTCTACAATAATAGCAGGTGGATTACTATCAATTTATTATTTATTTGGAAAACAACTTTATTCACTTTTCACAGAAGATAAAAACGTAATTCAAATCGGACTTGATATTTTGTTTTATATCGCCCCAACCTTCGTCACTTATAACGCAATCGAAATTTTCTCAGGCGTAATCCGTGGTTGTGGTAAAACCTTAATTCCAACGATTTTAACTGGCGGAGGCGTTTGTCTTTTCCGTATAGTTTGGCTTACAACTGTGGTTCAAAAATTCCATACCATTCAAATGGTTTGTGCCTCCTACCCTATCAGCTGGATAATCACAAGCTTTTTATTTTTGGCTTATTATTTTTATCTAGCCAAAAAGGATTTTAAGTAGGTTTTGAAAAAAAAAAATCTAAAATCATTATGAAAATAGCAAAAATAAAACATGAGTAAATGCTTTTCATTTCTTTGAATAATATTTTTCTGACTTTTATCGGCAAAATAAAATTTTATCTATATCAAATATTTTACTTGTATTTTTGCCGATACTGTGGTAAATTTTTCCTATGGGAAAAGATGTTTATTACAGCGTACAAGACATTTCTAAAAGTTGGGAAGTTGCAGAGCGAACAGTTCGATATTATTGCGAAGAAGGTCGAGTTCCTGGAGCGATTTTGCAAGGAAAAACTTGGCTCATTCCACCAGATGCAGAAAAACCTGCTCGTCAAAAGCGTCATGTAAAATTTTCAAAAAACGATACTATTCTTTCAGTTTTAAAACGAGAAAAAGATGCTCGGCTCAAAGGTGGATTTTATCATAGTGTGCAAATCAACCTAACTTATAATTCAAATCACATTGAAGGTTCTAAATTAACAGAAGAGCAAACTCGACATATTTTTGAAACAAAAACTCTTGGGGCAACCGAAAATCCCATAAAAGTTGATGATATTGTAGAAACTGTAAATCACTTTCGTTGTGTGGATTTAATAATCGATGGTGCAAAATCAAAATTAACAGAAAGTTTTATAAAACAGCTTCATTTTATTTTGAAATCGGGAACTACAGACAGTTTGCAAAGTTGGTTCAAAGTTGGCGGCTACAAATTGCTAGAAAACGAAGTTGGAAATACTGTCACCGCAACTCCAAAAGAGGTTCCAGAAAAAATAAAAGCACTTTTAAAAGACTATAATTCAAAAGAAAAAATCACTTTGGATGATATTTTGGATTTTCACGTACAATTTGAAAAAATCCATCCTTTTCAAGACGGAAATGGTCGCGTGGGAAGACTCATTATGTTCAAAGAGTGCTTAAAACACAATATTGTGCCATTTATCATTACCGACGAAATTAAACTTTTTTATTACCGTGGGATTTCAGAATGGCACAACCTAAAAGGTTATCTTACAGACACATGTCTTTCTTGCCAAGACGAGTTCAAAGAAGTTTTGAAAAAGTTTGGGATTCCCTTTGGGGGATAAAATTTATTTTACCAAAATTTTTTGGTTTTCTCACACATTTTTACCAGCCTAGCCCGGACTTTAGGGGCGGCGAAGCCGTCCACCGCAGCAAGTGGCGTTGCAAGGTTGCGACGACACTTGCGAGGAGGATGAGGGTTACCGAACCCCGGGAGGCCGGAACATTTTGGGAAAAAGGTTTGCTCCAAAAAATTTATATAAATACAAAAAATCACTATTTTACCCTATTATCTTGCATAAATATGCATAGTATTGTATTATTTATGCATAAATCATTTTATTTGGAGATAATTATGAAAAAAGCTATTGCGATTGCTCTTATTTGTTTAACAGTTATTTCTGCTGTTTTCGCTGGTGGAAGCAAGGAACCAAAAGTTGACAATTCTCTTGAAGAATTAAAGGCTCGTGGTGAATTCGTTCTTGGTTTGGATGATTCTTTCCCACCACTAGGTTTCCGTGATGATAACAACAACATCGTAGGATACGACATCGATTTGGCTAGTGAAGTTTGTAAAAGACTTGGAGTTACTCTTCGCTGTCAACCAATCGACTGGGCTGCTAAAGAACAAGAATTAAACACAGGCAACATTGACTGTATTTGGAACGGTTTTACAATGACTCCAGAAAGATTAGAAGCTCTTTCTTTCACAAAAGCTTATCTTGATAACGCACAGGTTGTTATCGTTCGTGGAGATTCAGGTTACAAAACACTTGCAGACTTAGCTGGAAAATCAGTTGGTTTACAAGCTGGTTCTTCTGCTGCTGACGCTCTTTACGCATCTGATTTCAGCGGAACAATCAAAGATGTTGTTGAATTCAAAGACAATTTAACTGCTTTGATGGATTTGGAAATCGGCGGTGTTGACGCTGTTGTTATGGACATGGTTGTTGGAAATTATAACATCAAAACTTCTGGCAAAAACTTCGTAGTTCTTTCTGAAACTCTTTCAACAGAAGAATACGGAATCGGTTTCCGCAAGGCTGATGTAAAACTTCGCGACGAAGTTCAAAAAGTTCTAGAAGAAATGGCTGCTGACGGTACAGTTGCTGCAATTTCTGAAAAATGGTTCGGAACTGATATTTCTGTAATCGGAAAATAATCAGAAAATAATTTTTTATGAGCTACTAAGCGAAAATGCTTGGTGGCTCAATATTTTTTAGGAGCTGTAAAAAATGGATAAATTAATTTTAACAATGTTAGAAGGTTCTTTGGTTTCTATAAAAATCTTCTTTTTGACTTTACTTTTTTCCCTTCCATTAGGATTACCTCTTGCAGCTGCCAGAATGTCTAAAAATCCACTTTTATCTTTTCCTGCAAAAATCTTTTTATTGGTTGTTCGGGGAACTCCTCTTATCCTCCAATTAATTTTCGTTTATTTTGCGCCATATTATCTTTTTAAAGTATCTTATGACAGATTTACTGCTGTTATCGTGGCGATGTCTGTAAACTACGCCGCTTATTTTGCTGAAATCTACCGTGGCGGCATTGAATCAATTCCAAAGGGACAGTACGAGGCTGGAAAAGTTCTCGGTTTTACAAAAGCCCAAACTTTTTTCAGAATCATTTTGCCACAGGTTATTAAGCGAATTTTACCAGCCACTGGAAATGAAGTTATAACTCTTGTAAAAGACACAGCTCTTGCACAGACTATCGGTGTGTCTGAACTTTTCCGTGTTGCTCAAAACTCTGCAAGTCGTCTTTTCTCCACAACTCCAATTTTCATAGCTGGAGTTTTCTATTTTATCATGAACTGGATAGTTTCCTTTGTTTTTGCTCGTATCGAGAAAAAGCTAGATTACTATAAATAAAAAAAATCAGTAAAAAGTGATATTCAGATATTCGAGGTGATTTATGTCAGAAACAATCGTAAAAGTTACTAATCTTTCAAAATCTTTTGGAAAACTAGAAGTTATAAAAGATGTTTCCTTTTCTGTGAAAAAAGGCCAGGTTTTAGGAATTATCGGGCCTTCTGGTTCTGGAAAATCCACAATGATGAGATGTATTAATCAGTTAGAAACTGTTTCTGGCGGTTCTATCGAAATATGCGGAGAAACCCTTGTAAAAGACGGAATCTACGCTGACAAGAAAAAACTTCGGGAAATCGGGCTACATTCTGGCTTAGTTTTCCAAAACTTTAACTTGTTTCCTCATTTTTCAGTTTTAAAAAATATCACAGAGGCTCAAATCCACGTGTTAAAGCGTGACAGAATCGAAGCAGAAGAAATCGCGAGAAATCTTCTTGCAAAAATGGGATTAAAAGATAAAGCATTTTCTTATCCATGTGAACTTTCTGGTGGGCAACAGCAACGTGTTTCTATTGCAAGAGCTTTGGCACTAAATCCTGATATCCTCTTTTTTGACGAGCCAACTTCTGCCCTAGATCCAGAACTTACTGGTGAAATCTTGAAGGTAATTCGGGAACTTGCTAATGAAAAGATGACTATGGTGGTTGTAACCCACGAAATGGCTTTTGCTCGTGATTTATGCGACACTATCATTTTCATGGACGGTGGGGTAATCGTTGAGCAAGGGAAAGCAACTGATGTTATCAATAATCCTCAAAATGAAAGAACAAAGGCTTTCTTAAGCAAATACTAAACTGAATGTTAGAATTGTGTTAATTCGTGTCAGCTAAACTTTTTTTTTGAAGAACATTGTAATATAATGTGGTTATTCAAGGGAGTAGCTGGCATAAAGCAACTTTGTGTTTATATTTTCGTCAAGACGATTTTGTAATTTCCACACAAAATCCGGAAATATAAGTAAACAGCGAGACTTGTCTGCAAAAAATTGTATACGGTTGGTATACGAAAAAGAAAAGCAGTCAAGCTTGCAAATTTCCTTTCTTCTAAAAATCATGGACATTTTCAACTTTGACTGCAACTAATTCAGAGGAGTCTTTTATGGACATGATTATTCAAATTCTTTTATTAGCTTTAGGTTTTGTTCTCTTAGTAAAAGGTGCAGACTGGTTTGTTGACGGTGCTGCTGGAATCGCAACAAAACTTGGTATCCCACAACTTGTAATCGGCTTAACAATCGTCGCCATGGGAACAAGTGCCCCAGAAGCAGCTGTCAGTATCACCGCAGCATTGCAAGGTAGTGCTGAAATCACCATCGGAAATGTAGTTGGTAGCAACATTCTAAACATCTTAATTATTCTTGGGATTTCTGCACTGGTTTATCCCCTAGTTGTTGCAAAAACTACAATTTGGGCAGATATTCCTGTAATGATTGGAGCAACTATCCTACTTTTCGCCCTTGGTTATGACGGAACTGTTAGCCGACTTGATGCAGGAATTCTCTTGGTATTTTTTGTAGCTTACCTTGGATTTTTGTTTTATCTTACAAAGAAAAATCAAGCTACCGAAAAACTTTTATCTTCTTCTGATATTGAAAAAGAAGATGTTTCTAAACCAGAAAAAGTTTTCTCCCTTCCAAAAGCAATTCTACTAACAGTTGTTGGCCTTGCTTTTATTATCCTTGGAAGCAATTTCTGTGTTGATTCTGCAACTGCCATCGCAAGAATGTTGGGCTTAAGCGAACGCTTTATTGGTTTAACAATCGTTGCCCTTGGAACATCTTTACCAGAATTATTCACTTCTGTTTCAGCTTCCATCAAAAAGAACTCTGATATTGCCATCGGAAACATCGTGGGAAGTAACATCTTCAACATCTTGTTTATCGTTGGACTTTCTGGTTTGATTATTCCAGTACCCTTTGTCGAAGCTTTCCGATTTGACACAATAATCGCACTAGCTGCAGCGGTTCTTTTATTCTTGTTTGCACTTCCTAAAAAGCAGCTTTCAAAAATCAGCGGAATTATCATGCTTTTAAGCTATGCAATTTATTTTATCGTGATTTTGTAATATCAACACGATTTGTAATATCAACACTAAAGGTCTGTCTAAAAATCATCATAGGAAATTCTTAGACAGACTTTTTATCTAAAACCCACTAGCATAGAATCCTTTTTGAAGACGAGATATTGCTTTTTGCTCAATTTGATGAACACGGGCTCGACTCTTTCCGATTTTTCCAGCAATAGAACTAAATGGTTGTGGCTCTTCATCTGCAAATCCATAATGTAGAGTTACCACTTTTTGCTCCTCTGGTTTTAGTTTTTCCATTGCTTTTTTTAACATTTCCTTCATTTCCAAATTAATATATTCATCTTCCACAGATTGATAACGAGAATCTGACATTTGTTCAACAATAGATTTTCCACTTCCTTCACCAAACTTTATAGGTGTATCTAGTTGAATATATTCTTCAGAAAGTAATAGTAAGTCTTTAGCTTCTTCCAATGAACATTTGCAGCATTCACAAGCGTATTCCAAACAAGCTTGTTTATCTTTGATAAATGAATCAGCTTCTGCAATGTATTTTTTGAGCTGCATAAGTTTTCGAGATTTTTCTCCACTTAGGCGAACTCTACAACCTGATTCATTTATTGCGTCTAAAACAGCGTTACGAATCCAGAAACTTGCATAAGTTGTTAGACGAGCACCTTTGTTTGGATTAAAATGCTCAACAGCTTGGCATAGTCCCACAACGCCTTCTTGAAAAAGATCTTCTTTGTCTAAACCATAACCAGCAAACTTTTTCGCGTAATGAGAAACAAATCTCAAATTGGAATTTACCAACTTTTCTTTTGCATTTTTGTTTCCAGCCATAGCCAATAATCCAAGTTCTCTTTCTTCGTTTGCAGATAAACATTCGTGGTCTAGTAAATTCTTCATATTCGCACCCCTTATAAAAATGGAAAATACCAAAGTTGTTTTGTTTATACCTGTATACTAATACACAAAAGGGACATATATAGTCCCTTTGAAAAAAACAAAAAAAATTACCCCAAGTTTTTTTTCACTCAGGGTAATTTTAGGGGTATAACAAATGAAATAAACAAACAACAATAATTAATATAGTATGATGAATAAATTTGTATAGAAAAAAAATTGCTAACAAGCGATTATGATTAAAATATAATGTTAGTAAAAAAAAAGAAAGAACCAAGCCACAAATATTTCAAATCAACTGGGTTCTTAGCCAAATTGCGAGACTCGCAGCAATTTGCCTAAGCCGTGGCCGAGAAAGGTCGGGGTTTTAGGGGTAGGAAAACAACGGCCTTCGGACTCTGAGTGGTTTTCCTACCCCTAA
>JAZQUR010000110.1:0-8220 GCA_045631425.1 Treponemataceae bacterium
CATTTTTTTTTTTTGTAATATAAAAAACAAAACTTACAAAAGGAGGATTTATTTATGTTAAGTTTTGTAATGGATTTTGTAAAAAAATCTTTAAAAATTATTTTAGTAGTTGCCTTTATTCTAGGGTTAATTGTTTCTGCCTTCATAGGATATAACGCTTTCTACAACGAAATATTAGGCGTTACAGTAGGTATTGTTGTTAGTTTTGTTGTTCAAACTTTAGTTTACGGTATTATTTTAACTATAATCGATATAGCTGAGACAAACAACGCGATACTTAAAGCATTAACAAACAAAGATACAGCATCAAACTCTACTTCTAATGTTAGTCCAGTAAATGCTTTCGCAAAACAAGAAAAAGCAGCTGAAAATATTACTGTTGTAACACCAGTAAATGAAAACGAACTAAATAGTAAAAATTCCTGGGTTTGTTCAAAATGTGGAAACAAAAACCCTAATGGAACTATATTCTGTGCCCATTGCGGGAAATAACATTTAACGCTGCAAAGGGAGAAAGCCTATTTTTTCTCTCTTTGCATAAAATCCCTTCATTTTCCTTTCTAATTGATTAAATCCCACTTAAAATTTATAATTTTCCCATGGATTTAGAAATTTTACAGTTTAGAGCAAGCACTTTACAAAAAATACGACAATTTTTTATTGATAGAAAATATTTGGAATTGGACACTCCTGCTATGAGTCCAACATTGATTCCTGAAACTTGTTTAGAAGTTTTCAAGGCAGAATACATCGAACCATGGACAAATGAAAAAAAGCCTGTTTATCTTGTGCCTTCACCAGAAGTTTTTATCAAAAAAATCATTGGGCAACACAAAGTTTCTTGTTTCCAACTTTCAAAATGCTACAGAAATGTAGAATCTGTAGGAAGAACTCACAGCCCAGAATTTACAATGCTAGAATATTACACCATGGATTTTTCATATCTTGAATCTATGGATTTAACAGAAAAATTGTTTGAATATTTGCTTCCACCTGTGAAAGAAGGGGAAATCGACAATTTTGCAGAACTTCGCCCGCCATTTATTCGGCTTTCTATGGACGAGGCTTTTGAAAAATACGCAGGATTTAAGCTTTCTGAATGTACAAAACCAAAAGAACTTGCAAATCACGCAAAACGTCTTGGCATCGAAGAAATCCCTGAAAATCCTTTTGATGAATGGCCTTGGGACGATCTTTACGAATTGATTTTAGTTCAATGCGTAGAACCTTCACTACCAAAAGAAAAACCAGTTTTCTTGTACAATTATCCTGCAAAAGTTCCCTGCCTTGCTCAAGATTGTAAAGAACTTGGAAAAGATAAAAAGCCACTTTGGAAAGAACGTTGGGAACTTTACGGAAAGGGTATCGAACTTGCAAATTGTTATAGCGAAGAAACAGATGCACAAAAGGTAAAAGAATATTTTGAAGAAGAAGGTAAATTAAAGGAAAATCAAGCCGTTATTTCTCATGGAATGGATAATGACTACTGGAAAACTTTTTTAGATTTTCCAAAATGTTCAGGAGTTGCTATGGGCGTTGACCGACTTTTAATGCTTTTATCCGACAAAAAATCCATTGAGTCAGTTTTACCTTTTCCCTTCAGATTAAAAGCTGGATATTATTGATAAAAATTCGAGAGGGCAAAAAAAAGTTCCTAATAAGCAATTCTTAGTAGGAACTTAATAAATTAGTTTTCTTCTTTACTAAAACAAATAACAGCTTTGTAACGTTGGAAAACTAAACAACATCTACCAACAATTGTTTCTGTTTGTTCAAATTTCCAACCTTTTTTTGCCATTTCATTAATTTTTGCTTCAATAACAGCACCTCTTAATGTTCCTGTGCATAAACCTGCATTAACTTCTTCAACTTTGTAAATCATACAAAATCCTCCTTAATTTATTTAAAATGTCTTAGGACATTTTTAGCCAGACTGATACTGTTTTTTTACTTTCGCAAGTAAAAGTTCTTTAGTTTTTTCTACACGAATATCCTTTTGTTTACATTTTTTCCTCAAATCTTTGTATTCTTTTGAATATCCATAACTATAGAGCAAATCTCTTATAATTAATCGAAAACAAGGTTCATACATTTCTATTTCAAAATATGAATCCTTGTATCCTCGAGTTTTTAATCTATACAAACTAATCTTGTAATATCTGTACTTATGATTTGTAGAAATCACGATTCTTATAAACTGAACAAAAAGAGGAATTAAAATAAAAAAAGTTAGTAAAGAAAAAATATTTAAGGGAAAAGAATATTCTCGTAAGATAAAAATTGTTAAATACAAAAACACCAAGATTCCTATTAAACAACAATATCCATAGAGAAAATAATTGCTCAAAAACTTAAAGGCAAATGCCAATTTCAAACTTTTATCTTTCATTAGAAATACACGAAAAAAAAGATAAAACATCGTAAAAAAAAAAAACGATTTGTCAATATTTACATATGTATGTCTTAAACTATAAAAAATTCCATAAATAAACACGCAAGAAACAAGACTAGGATATTTAATATCAACTGGGTTCTTAGGGTGAACCCCTAAGCCGTGGCCGAGAAAGGTCGGGGTTTTAGGGGTAGGAAAACAACGGCCTTCGGACTTTGAGTGGTTTTCCTACCCCTAAATAGTTTACCAGCTTTTCAAAGCTGACTTCTCCCAAAGTCTTGGGAAAACTTATAAAATCTTAATGATAATTAATGTCGCCGAATGCATTTATAAAAATACTTGCCTTATTGAATATGCTATGTTATAGTGAAAATTGTAAATCGGTTTACCAAAGGAAAAACTATGGCTATACAAAGACAAAGCGGCATTTTGTTGCACCCAACATCATTGCCAGAAACTCCAGGAATTGGAACAATTGGAAAACAAGCTTACAAATTTGTAGATTGGCTTGTTAGTGCTCAACAATCAATTTGGCAAATTTTGCCATATGGCCCAACTGGCTATGGTGACTCACCATACGCATCTTTCTCTACATTTGCTGGAAATCCATTGATGATTGACATTGATATGCTTGTAGAAAAAGGTTGGTTAACAAAAGAACAAGCTCTTCCACCAGAATGGATTAAATCAGAAGGTTATGTTGATTTTGGAAGTGTTGTTTACTGGAAAATTCCTTTACTAAAACTTGCAGCTCAACAATTTTTAGACGCAAAAGACAACAAAGACAGAGTAGCTTACGAAGCATTCAAAAATGATGAATCAGCTTGGCTAGACAACTACTCTATCTTTATGAGTATAAAAGAATTCTACGATGCAAAAGCAAAAGAAGAAGATAAATTTGGTGCAATGTGGAGTAACTACTGGCCAAAACCTCTAGCAGTTCACGATGCAAAAGCTGTTTCTGATTGGAATGCTGAACATCACAAAGAAGCAGAATTACACAAAGTAATTCAGTATTTCTTCTTCACACAATGGCATGCCCTAAAAAAATATGCAAACGATAAAGGTGTTCAAATTGTTGGTGATATTCCAATTTTCGTTGCTTCAGACTCAGCAGACGTTTGGGCAAACCAACATCTTTTCCAACTAGACGAAAACGGTCGTTCAACAGCTGTTGCTGGCGTTCCACCAGATTACTTCAGTGCAACTGGTCAACTTTGGGGAAATCCTCTTTACAACTGGGATGCCATGGAAAAAGAAAACTACGCATGGTGGATTAAGAGAATCAAAGCTGCTCTAGCTCAAGTTGACTACGTTCGTATCGACCACTTCCGCGGATTCGAAGCTTACTGGTCAGTTCCAGCTGGAGAAGATACAGCTATCAACGGAAAATGGATTCCAGGTCCAGACCACAAATTGTTCAACGCAATCAAAAAAGAACTTGGCGACATTCCAGTTATTGCAGAAGACTTAGGTGTTATCACAGAAGGTGTTGCAAAACTAAGAGACGATTTCGAACTTCCAGGAATGAAAATCCTTCAATTCGCTTTCGATGCAAACGAAGCTGGTGCAGGCGGATTTGTAAATCCATTCTTGCCACATATGTACACAGAAAATTGTGTTGTTTACACAGGAACACACGATAACGACACAATGCAAGGCTGGTTAGACAAAGCAAGTGATGCAGAAATTGATATTGTTACAAAATACATAAGTGGCGGTATCAAAGAAAACGAACTTCCAAAAGATCAACTATGCTACGGCTTAATCAAAGTTGCTCTTGCTTCAGTTGCAAAATTTGCAGTTATCCCAATGCAAGACATTTTTGCAGTTGGAAACGAAGGAAGAATGAACGTTCCTTCAACAACAGGCGGAATCAACTGGCAATGGAGAATGACACCAGAAATGTTCTGTAAAGACAAAGCTGCTTGGTTAAAAGAAATGGCTGTTCTTTACGGAAGAAACGTTTAATAAATTAGCTTTAATTTAAAAGCAAAAATCCCTCGGTTAGCAAACTAAAAACTAATCGAGGGATTTTTTTGTTTCAATGATGTTTGTCACATCTTTTTACTAAACATATTATCAAACCAAAAACTATTTCCAAGGGAAAATCAAACTTTTTAGAGAACGTTGACCAACAATTTCAGCATCCTCCGCAATAAGTTCGCCCCAAGGAATTTGCTTTCGAGCGTCTTTCACCGAAATATCAGGATGCTGTTCTAGCCAATCATATTTATACAAACGAAGGCGAAGTGCGTTGTTCAAAGCAAGAGAAATTCCTGCAAATCCCGGAAACAAAAACACAAAACAGCTTAACACAGCCAAAATTAAATTGTAAATAAACATAAAAATCGAAAACCCAGTATTATCAAATAAAATGATAAAACACTTTTTTAGAGTTTTCTTAAAATTGCCATGCATTTGAGAGCGAAGAGGCAAAAACCACTGCAACGCCAGAACCACAATCAAAATAGCCCAAAACATCAAAGCAGAAAACAAAAGCCCCACAGGACTTTCCATACTAAAATAAAATGGAATTCCCACAACAGCCACTAGACAAACTGCCCCAAGTAAAAGCGCCAACAAGATAGAATCTTTTATCCCAGCTTTGTAGTTAGCAAAAATATCTTTTACAGAAACAGTGCTAAAGTTCGCAATTTTAGCGCAACATTCATTTATGCTCATCACCAAGCTTACAACGCCAAAAATCCCCAAAATCAAAAGAGAAACCGAAATTCCAATGGCCAACCATTGAGGAAGGAAAGCAACTTCCAAAATCCCACTGGCCCCAAAATAACAAGCCACGCCAACTGCCATAGCAATAATATTTGCAAGAATAATCCAAAAAGCATTATCCCAGCCGTCAAAAAAGTTCTTTTTAATAAAAAATAAAATCATGAGATTAAATTTATCGATAAACGCAGTCTAGGTCAAGGATTTTCCTTGATTTTTCTGGAGCAACCTTCTCCACTTTGTTCCGGCCAAACGGGGTTCGGTGCCCTCATCCCAAAAATGTTTTTGGGACTACGCCCCTAATGTCCGGGCTAGGTTTTTATAAAAAATAAGTTTTTATGCTTTCCTATTGACAAAAAAAGCTAGTTCACATATTATCAATATATGAACAGTTGTTCATATATTGATAATCAACAACAAGGACAAAGTAATGAGCATTTTAGAATTAGACAAATTAAAAGAAATAGATTCTCAAATCCCAGAAGACGAGGTTTTATACGATCTTGCAGATTTATTCAAGATTTTTGGAGATACCACCCGAATCAAGATTTTGTATGCACTTAGAGAAGCAGAACTTTGCGTTGGGGATATTTCAGAACTTTTGAATATGAACCAATCAGCAGTTTCCCATCAATTAAAGATTTTAAAACAAAGCAAATTGGTAAAGTTCCGCCGAGATGGAAAAATAATGTGGTATTCCCTTGCAGACGACCACGTTGTAACAATTATTGATCAGGGAATGAACCATATCCAAGAATAACAACATAACAGGAGAAGATAATGAGTTGCAGTTGTAATCAACATGAAGAATTAACAGAAAAATGTGGCTGTGGAGAACATCACCACGAACATGAACATACACACACAGCCGAAGCAGTTGCCACTTCTTGTGGATGCGGACATTGTCACCAACACGGTGAGCCAGAATCAAAAAAAGTGATAATCACAAAAATCACTTTGGCAACAGTTTTTCTCACTTTGGGAATTTTGGCAAAAAATTTTTTCCAGCTTTCATCAGCCTTGGAATTTGCCATCTTCCTTGTGCCATATTTGATAATCGGATTTTCTGTAATAAAGGAAGCTATCGAAAATATTTTCCACGGCGAGTTTTTTGATGAAAACTTTTTGATGACTGTTGCAACCATTGGCGCTTTTGCCATCGGCGAATATCCAGAAGCGGTTTTGGTTATGCTTTTATCACAAATCGGAGAAATGTTTGAAGGCCTTGCTTCTGCAAAAGCTCGAAAATCAATTTCTGAAATGATGAATATTAAGCCAGACTTTGCAAATCTTGTGGAAAATGATGAAATCAAAACTGTAAATCCTGAATCTGTACAAATCGGTGATATTATCCTTGTAAAACCGGGAGAAAAAATCCCACTAGACGGTCTTATTGTAAAAGGAGAATCAATAATTGATGTTTCAGCCCTAACCGGCGAATCTTTGCCAAAATCAGTAGAAAAAGATTGTGAAGTTATGAGTGGCGCCATCAATTTATCTAGCGGGATTTATGTAAAAGTTACAAAATTGTTTGCAGAATCCACAGTTTCAAAAATCCTAGATTTAGTGGAAAATGCAGAAGGGAAAAAAGCAAAAACCGAAAACTTTATCACAAAATTTGCAAAAGTTTACACTCCCCTAGTTGTTTTTTCAGCTATTGCCCTTGCGGTTATCCCAAGTTTGTTTGACGGAAACTGGAGTAACTGGATAAATCGTGCTTGTATTTTCCTTGTGGTGTCCTGTCCCTGCGCATTGGTAATATCTGTTCCCCTAAGTTTTTTTGCTGGAATCGGCGCTGCTTCAAAAAAAGGAATTTTGATAAAAGGCGGAAACTTTATAGAAACTCTTGCAAATATGAAAATTGCAGTTTTCGACAAAACTGGCACACTAACAAAAGGGAACTTTGAAGTTACAAAAATATTTGCGAAAAATCAAAATGAAAAGGAACTTTTGGAAATCGCTGCAAAGGCAGAAAGTTTTTCAAATCACCCTATCGCAAAATCAATTTTCAAAGCCGCAAATATTGAAAATGTTACAGAAATACAAAAAGGCGTTTCTACAAAAGAAATCTCTGGCATGGGAATTGAGGCAACTTTTGAAAATGAAAATGCAAAAGTATTTTGTGGAAATCTAAAATTGATGGAAAGTCAAAATATCAGCCTTGAAAAATGTTCTGAAATTGGAACTGTGGTTTATGTTGCAAAGGATAATGAATATCTTGGCTACATCCTTATCGCTGATACCATAAAATCAGAAGCAGAAGAAGC
The DNA here is from genome assembly GCA_045631425.1 of Treponemataceae bacterium. GTDB lineage: Bacteria > Spirochaetota > Spirochaetia > Treponematales > Treponemataceae > Treponema_I. Next base: position 7,393 of record JAZQUR010000110.1, read on the forward strand.
TATCTCCGAAATGAAAAAACTTGGGGTGAAAAAAACTATTATGCTTACCGGCGACGATTTATCTGTGGCAAATCAAGTTGCAACAAAACTTGGCGTTGATACAGTTTTTGCCAACCTTTTACCACAAGACAAAGTTTCTATTCTGGAAAAAGTTTTAGACGGAAAAAACGTTGTTGGCTTTGTTGGCGACGGCATAAACGATGCACCAGTTTTAACACGTTCAGACATTGGTATCGCTATGGGTGGACTTGGAAGTGACGCTGCAATCGAAGCTTCTGACATTGTTCTCATGGACGACAATCCAAGAAAAATCGCCACAGGAATCAAAATTGCAAGAAATACAATCAAAATCGTTAAACAAAACATTGGATTTGCACTTGGCACAAAAGCTTTGGTTCTCATAGCTGGGGCATTCGGACTTGCTCCAATGTGGCTAGCAATTTTCGCCGACGTAGGCGTTTCAGTTATCGCAATTCTAAATGCTATGCGCGCTGGGAAAATTACAGCTTAGAAAAGCTGTTAAAACAAAAGAGGAAGGGACTGTCCTTTTTTTCGAGTCTTTAGCAAATTGCTACAAGTCTCGCAATTTGTCCTCGTGCACCCCTCTTTCCTAAAAAGACAACCAAAGAACTTGTCGGTCTCTGGACATTTTAAGTTTATTTTGGTTGTTTTTGAGTTAGTTCCCTACGTGTTGGAGCTAAATGCCATTCACAACTGTTCTAACATGTTGTGAATGGCTTTCCTGTATAAAAATCAACAATTGAATGAAACGTTGGGTTCTTAGGGTGGAACCCTAAGTCGTTTTCGAGGAGGGGTTGGGGTTTAAGG
>JAZQUR010000111.1:0-14992 GCA_045631425.1 Treponemataceae bacterium
AAAAAAATGAAAAACATTAGAAAAGAGTTTCAAAAGCTTTTACAAGACTATCCAACTTCAGATTTTCAATCAGATGAAAAAAATTATGAAAATGCAATAATTAAAACAGATTGGATTTTAAAACATGTTCCTAAAAAACTCTACAGATTCAGAGCTTGTAATGAATATACAATTCCCGCTTTTGAAAATGACGAAATATGGGGAACAATAGCTACTAAACAGAATGATATAATGGAATATTTTCCTTATTTTGACTGGAACAAGATTTATGAAGATATTGAATCTATTCTAAATAATATAGATAATTTTCAATCCCTACTAAATTCCGTAAAATCTGACACGCCACCACATATAATTCAAAAACAATTAATACAACCTGATATAGAAAATTTGAAAGAAATTATTTCAAAAAATATAAATAATGATAATGCTGCTGTCATTATGAAACAAATTTATATTAATTTAGTAAATCAAATTATGCAAAATAAAAATGAATATTTAAAATTAGCTTTAAATCAAATTTTTGCCATAGCATCAAGACTCTTTATTTCATGTTTTTCCGAAGAAAATGATTCTTCCTATCTTTGGGGAAATTATGCAGAGAATAATACAGGCTTTTGTATTGAATATGATATGTCTCAATATATTTCACGATGTCTAGAAAGTTGTGATAATCCAAAAAATTGTTCAAAATTTCATACAAAATATCAGCTTGCACCTGTAATTTATTCATTAGAAAAACCTGATGCAAGCTCTCTATTGTCAAACGTGATTATAGATGATATATCTAAAAAAATAGGAAAACCTCCAAAGCAATTTTTATTTACAGATAACAATATAGCAAATAATTTAGCTTTTTATAAATCAGATAAATGGCAAGAAAAAGAATGGAGATTAATCGAATGGAACCATACAGAACAATACAAAGAATACAATTGTCTAATTAAAAATGCAAAACCTACTGCGATATACTTAGGTACAAAAATTTCTGAAGAAAATCAAACTAAACTAATTGAAATTTGTAAGTCAAAAAATCTACCTTGTTTTAAGGCTTTTCCCAATTATTTTTCTTCAGAATACAAATATACATTTATAAATGTAAATGAATTATATAACATTCAAACCTAGAAGGAGCCTAACCCAAAATGCACACCACCCCACCAAAAACCATCCACGTAGTAGCAGCCATCATTTTCCGCACTGCACCAGAAAACTCTTCTCAAAAACAAGTTCTTGCAACTCAGCGGGGCTACGGGGATTTCAAAGGTGGCTGGGAATTTCCTGGGGGAAAAATCGAAGCTGGGGAAAAGCCAGAAAATGCCCTTATTCGAGAAATTCAAGAAGAACTTAATGCAAAAATCCTTGTAAAAAATCATATTCACACCATAGAATACGACTACCCCACATTTCATCTCTCTATGGAATGTTTTGCTTGTGAACTTTCTGAAAATCAAGAAATCACTTTATTGGAACACGAAAACGCAAAGTGGCTAACTTCTGAAAATCTTTACAGTGTGGATTGGCTTCCTGCCGATGTGGATGTGTTAGAAAAAGTTGAAAAACTTTTGGGCAAGGGATTGTAAGGGCGCGAAGGCGTTCCGCAGGAATGAAGCCGCGGTAGACGGCGTAACCCTGGAAAGCCCGGTTTTTTGTTTGATAAAATCAAACAAAAAATGACCCCAAATACAAAATATCAATTATTTTATGTGGAATTTGATTTTTAAGATGTAATTTAAATTTTCTTGATTATGGTTTACAATAAAACTATGAACGTAAAAAGAGTTTTAATGTCTATTATTGGCGTTATTATTTGCGGCGCAAGTGTGGGATTTTTTAAACTTGCGGCCTTTGGTGTTGATCCGTTTCAATGTTTTATGAGTGGACTAATTCAATTAATTCCTATTTCCTTTGGAACTTTGTACTTGATTGTAAATATTTTTCTTCTTCTCTTTAGCCTGATTTTTGACAGACGAAACATTGGTTTAGCAACTTTTATCAATATGTTTTTGCTTGGTTATATTACACAATTTACTTACGGATTTTTGTTGAGTATTTTTCCTAATCCTGTTTTTATTATTCGTTTTGTAAGTCTTCTGATTGGACTTTTTTTAATCTGTTTAAGCATTTCTCTTTATTCAACAGCGGCTCTTGGAGTTTCCACTTACGACGCAATTGCAATCACTATGGCTGAAAAATGGAAGGTTACAAAATTTCAATATTGCAGAATAATCACTGATGTGGTTTCTGTGGTTTTAGGGGTTGTGATTTTCCTTCTCGCAGGTGGAAAATTTGCTGATATTCCAACTTTTTTGGGAATTGGAACAATTATCACCGCTTTTTTTATGGGACCAATGATTGAATTTTTCAACGTAAAAATTTCTCGTCCTTTATTGGCGGAAAAAAATGTTGATAAAAACCTTGAACAAACTTCTGAAAAATAAACTTATTTTGGAAAATTGGAAAATTGGATATTTTATGAAAAATTACGTTATTGCAGAAATTGGGACTTCCCACCAAGGCGATTTTAACAAAGCCAAAGATTTGATAGATGCAGCCGCTATTGCAGGAGCCGATTGTGTAAAATTTCAGTGGGTTTACGCAAATGAGATTTTACATCCTAAAACAGGTTTTGTTGATTTACCAACTGGCAAAATCCCCCTTTACGAAAGATTTTTGCAATTAGAAGTGAAAAAAAGTTTTTTTATCAAATGTAAAAATTACGCTCACTCAAAAAATCTTGATTTTGGCTGCTCACCTTTTGGGCTAAAAAGCTTAAAACAGCTTATGTCCATAAATCCAGATATGATAAAAATTGCTTCTCCAGAGCTAAATCACTATCCAATGCTGGAAAAATTGTGCCAGTTTCAAAAAAAGCGGCAAAATCCAGTTCCAGTGATTTTATCAAGTGGGGTTTCAAAACTTGAAGATATCGAAAAAGCTATAAAAATCTTTGAAAATCACAATCAAAAAGAAACTATTTCTCTTTTGCACTGCGTTACAAGTTATCCTGCCCCAGAAGAAGATTACAATCTAAAGGTTTTGGGATTTTTGCAAAATCAGTTTGGGGTAAAAGTTGGGGTTAGCGACCATTCACTAAATCCAATTATTGTGCCTTTGGCTGGATATTTTGCCGGTGGCCGAATTATCGAAAAACACATCACTTTAAGCAACGATACTTTGGGATTGGACGATCCAGTTGCACTAAATCCAACTAATTTCAAAAAAATGGTGGATATTTTGCGGTCTTTTGAAGGGAAAAATCCCCAAGAAATTCTTGAATATCTTGAAATCAACTTTGGAAAGGAAAAGATAAAAGCCACATTAGGCTCTGGCGAAAAAAAACTTGCAAAAGCGGAAGAAGCAAATTACACCAGAACCAACCGTTCCCTTCACTTTATGAAGGATTTGAAATCTGGCCATAAAATCAAAAAAAGTGATATCAGTATTTTACGCACAGAAAAGATTTTAACTCCGGGGATTAGCCCAGAGTTTTATCAGCAAGTAATAGGAAAAAAGCTAAAAGTTGATGTAAAAGACGGCGAAGGTCTTTTGTGGGAACATCTAGTTTAGTTTTATGCCGAGGAAATATCCCCAATCTTTTTCTTCAAGAACTGAAAATCCCATTTTTTTGTAAAAAGCAACAGCATTTTCGTTTTTGATATCCACACCTAAGTGAAGACCAGGAACTTTTTCGCTTTTCAAATGCTCTAAAAGTGTGTTCATCAATTGTTTTCCAACGCCTTTTCCTTGCATACAATCCAAAATATCAATATGCAAGTGAGCTGGATATTCCTCAATCCAAGAGTTTAGCTTCACTCTTTCGCACTTCATAATTGTTTCAAGCAAGTTCTTTTCGTTTTCTGATTTTGGAATAAAACCATTTTTATAGTTTTCAGCAAGCTTTGGAAGCCAGTTTTTACTCATCCATGCATAAAAATCATTTGAATGCTTTGTTGAAAGAATGTAGCCGCAAACCTGGCCATTTTCCACCACAACAAAGCAATCCTCTGGGGAGTGGATAACGTATGGCGCTGCGTAATAGGAACCTAGCATAAATTTGTCTTCAAACAAATTTGTGGCGTCTTTTCCAGCATTTCCAGTTCGCAAACAAATATCATAAAGATATGGCAAATCTTGAAGGCAAGACTTTCTGATAATCATATAAAAACCCCAAAGAAAAAAATATTTTCAAAACTAATTATAACACGATTTTCCCCAATTTCATATTAATAAATTTTGTTATTCAAATATTTTTTTTGGAGCAACCTTTTTCCCTTTGTTCCAGCCAAACGGGGTTCCGGCATTCGCCTACATTCTCGGTGATTTCGCTTTGCTCAAACACCGAGAACGGCTTCGCCGCCCCTAATGTCTGGGCTAGGCTTATAAAAAATCTAAAGCATTTTCAAGAATTCTTCTTCGTTGATAACAGGAATGCCAAGATTTTGGGCTTTCACATTTTTTGCAGAGCCAGAGCTTGTATCGTTTGTAACAAGATAAGAAAGCCCTTTCACAACAGAAGATTTTGTAGTTCCACCAAGAGCTTTAACTTTTTTCTCAGCTTCGGCCCTTTTCATTGTGTAAAGTTCGCCGGTAAAGCAAAAGGAAAGCCCAGCCAATTTCGGATTTTCAACTTCTGTTGACTGAATGGTGATAATATTTTCCTTTACGAGTTTTTCCATTTCTTCTTTATTGTCTTTTAAGCCATTAAACAAAGTTTTAGCAGTAATTTCTGCAAACATGTAAACATTTGAAAAATCTACTTCAGAAGCATTGAGTAAAGAATCTAGAGTTGAATATCCACCTTCAATAAGTTTTTCAACCATTGTTTCCCCTATGCCCTCAATATCAAAACCTGCAATAAATTTTGTCAATGTTACATTTTTTGATTTTTCGATGGCTTGTAAAACTTTTTTTGCTCCAAGAGAAACCTTGTCTTTTTCGATGCTTTCTTCGTTTAAAAAGTGCTTTGTCAAAGTTTCTTCGTCTAACTTGTAAATATCATAAATTGATTGAATATCTTTTGCATCAAAAAGATTTTTTATCAAAGTTGTGCCAAAATCCCTAATATCAAGAACAGAAATCCACTTTTCGATTTGATGCAAAGCTCTTTTGCTACATTTTGGATTTGGACAGAAAAGACGTGTTCCATCATTTTGCAAAGAAGAACCACAAGTACCACAAGTTGTAGGAATTTCAACTGGCTGTAAATCCTCTTTTTGAGCCGCCGCGAAAAGTGTGTCTTCCTCGGAAAAAATCTCCTCTTTCAAAACGTACTCGATTTTTGGGATAATTTCCCCACGTTTTGTAACCACAACCTTACTTCCAATGAAAAGTCCTAAATCCCGAATTGTGTTTGGATTCGCTAAACTAGCACGAGCAACCTTAGTTCCTGCAAGCTCCACAGTATCAAACTCAGCGATTGGGGTGTATGTGGCACCGTTTTCATTCCAGATAACCTTTTTCACTGTGGAAATGGCTTCTTCAAGAGAAAACTTAAAGGCAATTTGTTTATCAGGCCGATTTCTAAAAGCATCTTCAATATCAATTTGGTTATTTTTCACAACTAAACCGTCAATATCAAAATCCAATGAAGGGCGAAGTTCCATCACCTTTGCTCGATAATCGATTACTTCCTCAGGATTTTTGCAAATTTCTAGTTCTGCAGTGTTAAATCCAGACTTTTTAAGCCACAAAATCTTTTCTTTTTCTGTAGAAAATGGTGATTTTATGCCGCTAGAGGAATCTTGCAAATCTGTATTGATAAAAAATGCGTCGTAGCAAATTACAGTTAGATGTTCAGAGCCTGTGCCGTCCTTTCGTTTCATCAAGCCGTTGGCAGCGTTTCGACAGTTTGCTTTATCTGAAAAATGATTTTTGTGAACTGTGCGCGTCATGATAACTTCTCCACGAACGCCACCAGTGTATTTGTTATCAAGTTGTTTTACGATTCCAGACATTTTTAGAGCGTTTTGGGTTATGTCGTCCCCAACTTCCCCGTTTCCACGAGTTACTGCTTTGGTAAAAACACCGTTTTCGTATTGAAGCTCTAAACTTGCTCCGTCTAGTTTATATTCCACCAAATATTCTGGATATTTATGCTTATTTGCCCAAGCTAAAAATTGTTCTGGGTTAGCAGCTTTTTCTTGGCTTCCCATGGGGATAAGATGTTTCGCTTTTTGAAATCCATCTTTTGAGTCTGGATTTTGGGTGGAAAAATCCACATCAGAACCAACTTCTTTTAAAACTGGATGATTTGGGTCAAGAGCTTTTAGTTCATCCCAAAGTGCATCGAATTCCTCATCAGAAATTTCTGCTTCATTTTCGTAGTATGATTTTTGATATTTCTTTATTTTATTTGCTAATTCATCAATGTATTTTGCATTTTCCATTATTATATTTTAAACAAAAAAGCAAAAAAAAGCCACCCTTTTACAGAGTGACTTTTGAAAATCAGTGCTATAAATCACGCACTAAATAGTTGTATTATCAGGAATAATAGCATTTTTTCGGATAATAATTATGCCATCAGAAACGTAATATTTTCCATAATCACCATCTTTTAGAACTTCTGGATTTAATCCGATAGAACAATTTTTTCCGATTCTAGCATTTTTATCGATAATTGCTTTTTGAATTCGCGTATTTTCCCCAATTCCAATATTTGGAATTCCATTTTGAGCATTTTCTTCCCGTTGAGCAACTGACTCGTAATAGTCAGCTCCCATACAGATAACACCAAAAAGTTGGGAATTTTTTTCGATAACGCTACGAACACCAATTACAGAATCATTAATTGAAGCTTCTGTAATAATACAACCTTCACTTGCTGTTGAACGGTTCATATTTGCAGAGTTTAACTTTGATGGTGGCAAATTTCTCATATGAGTGAAAATTGGCTTTTCTTCGTCATAGAAGTTAAACTTTGGAGTGATAGAAGTTAAATCGATTGTAGCATCGTAAAAACTCTTTATTGTTCCAATATCTTCCCAATATCCGTCATAAATATAAGAATTTACTTTGTATTTTTTTAGAGTTTGGGGAATAACTTCCTTTCCAAAATCTCTAAAATTGTTATCCAAGGCTTCTTCAAGAACTTTTGCATCAAAAATGTAAATCCCCATGGAAGCAAGGTAATCTTTTCCCGCAGTAGCACCTGGAGTACGAGTTTTTTCTGGAATAATCCAACTAGAAATATCTAAATCTTTAGCTGGTTTTTCCATAAAATCTGTAATCGTGTTTTTGGAGTTGATTTTCATTATTCCAAAGCCAGAAGCATCTTCACGAGTTACCGCAGTTGTAGCAATTGTGATTTGTGCTCCTGATTTGATGTGAGCATCCAAATATTGCTTCAAATCCATCTGGTAAAGCTGGTCACCAGACAAAATGATATAATGAGTTGGATTTTGAGTTTTAAAGTGTAAAAAGTTTTTTCTAACTGCATCAGCTGTGCCTTCATACCAACCAGAATGCTGCAAAGTTTGCTCAGCAGCAAGAATTTCAACAAATCCCTTGGAAAATCTATCGAAATTGTATGTGTTTGCAATATGCATATGCAATGAGGCAGAGTTAAACTGAGTTAGAATGTATATTTGCTTGAAACCAGAGTTTATACAGTTTGAAATGGGAATATCTACAATACGATGTTTTCCACCAAATGGAACAGCAGGCTTAGATCTTTCCTGGGTTAAAGGATATAACCGTGTCCCTTTTCCACCACCTAAAATAATTGATAAAACCTTTGGCATAGTTTCTCCTCCTGTGAATAAACTCCACTAAATTAATTATAACCTACCAAATTCGTTTTATCAAATTTAGTTTAGTAAACTTACAGAAAATTTACTAAACTAATTAAAATTTTACTAAACTCTAACAAAAGTCTACTTTTCTATAGGTGTCAATTTTGAGTTAATGTATAAAGTATCTTGATACCATTCGATTTTTAGAGAATATTCTTCTGGTTCGTAGTTTTCAGCTTCAATTTTGATTTTCACGATAGAAGCGCTTGTAAGCAAATCTTTGTTTTCATCAAGAGGAAGCCATTTTCCATTAATCAAAACTGAGTATTTTGCGTCAACAGAACGATTGGTTTTTGAGTCGATAGCATAACATTCTACAGATAAAGGACGTTTTGCTTGATTTAGGAAGTTCAACTGAAGATTTTGTTCTTCTTTTGTAACAGAAATTGTTTGCCACCAAACGTAAGAACCAGTAACTACCTTGATTCGATAATCTCCCGGTTTTAGATAAACAGGCTTAATTGTATATCCTTTATCTTCATGGAAAAATGTTCGACGAGTATTTTCAACTTCTGGAATTTCTTTATCATCATTGCTAAAGAAAAAGGCTTTTATAGGCAAGTCAGACTCTGCAGAAGCAAATTTCGGCATATCAATAGAAAGAGTTACTGGTGTATAAACGCTTCGTAGCACAGTTTTGTGAATATATCCTTGAATCCAAGAAAAATATACAAATCCTGCAAAAACCAAAATTGTTATAACGATACCAAGAAGTTTTTTTAGCCCCTTGTTTCTTTCAACATATTCAGGTTCTTCGTATTGCTTTGTGATAAGAGCTGCTTCCAAAGATGTTCTGATTTCTTCAGATTCATATTTTTTTAGATACTTGTCTACAATCTTTAAAATTGGCTCAATGTCTTGATAGCGCTTTGAAGCTTTTACCCGAGTCATTTTTTTGATAAGTTTGCAAATAACTTTTGGAATGCTTTTATTTATCTTTTCTGGTGGAATATATTTTCCTTTTTGGATTTTTGCGATTGTTTCAGGTGCAAAATTTCCAGGGAAAGGCTTTGTTCCAGTAACCATCTCGTAAAGCATAATACCCATAGCATAAATATCTGCACGATTGTCTACGCTGTGGCTATCATCAAATTGTTCTGGTGGCATATAAGATGGAGTTCCCAAAGTTACGCCAGAAGTTGTTAGAGATGTGTCTTCCTCTTCCCGCTCAGAACTAGCAATACCAAAGTCTGCAAGTTTAATATCACCATGGCGAGAAATCAAAATGTTTCCCGGCTTAATATCACGGTGAACAACGCCATTGTCGTGAGCAAATTTTAGAGCACGGAGAGAATCTCTGAAAATCAGCATAGCAACTTGAGGAGAAAGCATAATCTGTTTTTTTAGAAGTTTATCCAAAGACATACCATCAACAAATTCAAGAACAATGTAGTGATATGGACCTTCTGTAAAATAGTCAAATAAGTGAACAATGTTTGGATTATTTAAATCTAGCAAAATTTGTGCTTCACGTTTAAATCTTTCTTTGATGGAGTTATTTCCACGGATAGAAAGTTTTTTGATGATAACATGTCGCTTCAAAGATGGATGAATTGCTTTGTACACAATCCCCATACCACCACGGGCAACTTCACTAACGATTTTGTAGTTTCCAATTACTTCAGGTAAATCAGACATTTTTTTGCATCCTCTTTGCAAGTTAAATTATGCTTTTTATATCCTCTTCGGGATTAAAAATCTTGTTTGGTTGAATAAGTGCAATATTCATTTCATCAGGATTATGAATTTGAACGAATTTTCCACTGGCTCTCAAGTTGTATTTTTCTGAAAAAACAGGTCGATGTCCTGCAAAATAATATCCATCTTCATTTTCCAAAAAAGATGATAACATATTTTCTACAGTATCTGGAGCCGAATCATCGTTTCCTGTCCAAGTTAAGCCATAAATCACTTCAGGCTTTAATGCTGCATCTATGATTTCTTTTGGAGAAAACTCTCGAATTGGCTCTGCGTGGGAACACAAGTAATTTTTGCCTCGAACAAAAACTGGCAAAAGCTTTTCAAAACGAGCATAAGAAGCAACAGTTTCCACAGTATAATTGTTTTTCATAAACTGATAACACATCTGCCCTTCATAAGCAAATTTTGAAAATGGCATATTTCCATGGTCAGAACTATTTGTTATATTTTCGTGATTTCCTTTCAAAAAATGAAAATTATATGGAAAAGCACTCTTACACTCCATAACCATAGCCATAGTTGTAAGACCTTCGGCCATTTCTTCGTCTAAAGCAGGGCTTCTTTCTTTTTCCAAATAAAAAAAATCGTCATAAGCTTGTTGCCATCGGTCTTTGGCACGGCGTTCTGCGTGTAAACCATCACCAAGACAGATAATTCGCACAAGTCCTTGTGTTAAAGCTTCATATACAGAGAGTTTTTTAAACTGATTATCTTGATAAACATCAATTTGAAAATCTAAAAGCAATGGAATAAAATCAACTCGGGCATGTAAATCTGGCACAAAAATAGTTGTAATATCATCAGAAAATTCCAACAAGCCACCCGGCGATTTTTTTTTGTTAAGAGGACGATAAATTGTAGGTTCAAAAAGATTTTCTTCCTGAATACCCAAAGAATTTTCACTCTCTGGATATTCATGAGTACTTTCGTTTTCTAGAATTTTGATTACTTTTTGAAGTAATTCCTGTAAATCGGAGTTACTTGGAAGATTTATATCTTTTTGTAATGATTTTATTTTTGAATATAAATCCATGTTTAAAATTAGGAAATTACGATAGAAGTATTTCCAATAGTTATTTTGTCACCTTTATTAAGTTTTACATATTTATCTTTTGGGATAATTGTACCATTAATAAAAGTTCCGTTTGTACTTCCATCATCCTTGATAAAGTAAGCATTTTTTATCTTCTGGATAACAGCGTGATGACGACTTGCAAGTTTATTATCAACTACAACATCGTTATCGCTAGAACGTCCAATAGTGATTTTTGCAACCAAATCAATTCTTTTATTGTTAAACATCAAATAAGAAACAGCATCTTTGTTAGACATCATTTCTAAGCGTTGCCCAACTGGGCTATCGGTAATAATTGTTTCATCAAACATACTAATATTATATCGCTAAGAAGTAAAATTAGCAAATAAATCAAAAAAAATTCTAAAAAATAAGTAACAAATTTTACAAAAATTTATTATCTTTAATATGTAGATATGATAAAAAGTAAAATCTACATTTGGATTTTTAAAATAAAGATTATTTTAAGACTCTAGTAATATTTTATTATTAACTTAGTTGTAAAATTAACAAAACAAAGTAAGTTTGACTATTTTGGAGGTAAAAATGAAATCAAAAAAAACACTAGCAAAATTTGCCTTTATCATTCTGGGGATTTTTTGTGCTTCGTTTTTCTTATTTTCTTTTTCATGCTCTTCTGAAAAAACAGCTGCTAAATCAAAAAACACAGTTTTCGCTGATAATAGCCCAGCAGTTTCCATGCCAGAAGATGCTCTTGCAGTAGTTGAGGCTCTACAATCAGCCTTTAGAAGTGTGTCTTCACAAGTTTTACCATCAGTTGTGGAAATTGATGTAGTGGAAACAAAAACTGTTGAAGTAAACAACTTTATGAATGGATTTCCATTTAACTATTTTTTCAACTACGGTGATGAATCCCAAGGAAACACACAGGAGTATAAGCAAACTGGACTTGGTTCTGGCGTAATTGTTAGAAACGATAAAAACACATACTACGTTTTAACAAATCACCACGTAGCAGGTTCTGCAACTGAAATCACTGTAAAATTACATGATAATAGAGAATTCAAGGGAACTTTAGTTGGTTCTGACGACAGAAAAGATATTGCACTGGTTTCTTTTGAATGTACAGAAAACTTGCCTGTTGCAAAACTTGGTGATTCAGACGCTGTTCAAATTGGTGATATTTGTTTCGCTATGGGAACTCCAATGGGATATGCTTCTTCTGTAACACAAGGTATTGTTAGTGCTACTGGACGAACAGGAAGTTCTATCGGAAATATCAGTGATTTTATCCAAACAGATGCTGCTATCAACCAAGGAAACTCTGGTGGGCCACTTGTAAACATTTACGGTGAAATTATTGGGATAAATACTTGGATTGCATCATCATCTGGTGGGTCACAAGGTCTTGGATTTAGTATTCCTATTAACAACATAAAAAAAGCTATCGACGATTTTATTCAAGATGGAAAAGTAACTTATGGTTGGATGGGTGTTTCTCTTGTTGAAATTACAGAAGAATACAAAAAAGCACTTGGTGTAGAAGGCCAAAAAGGAGCTTTTGCGTCACAAGTTTTCATAGACTCCCCTGCAGCAAAAGGTGGACTAAAACCGGGAGATTACGTTATTGAACTAAATGGTAAACAGGTAAAAGACGTGGATCAACTTGTAAGAGAAGTTGGTGACTTAACTGTTGGTGAATCTGCAGTATTTACAGTTATCCGGGATGGAAAAGAACTAACTCTAACTTGCGTAATCGAAAGTCGTAATGATTCTGTTGTTTCAGATAGTTCAAAACAATGGCCTGGATTTGTAGCACTTCCTTTAACAGATGATTTGAAAAAAGAACTAAAAATCACTGATAACAAAGTTGAAGGCGTTGTAGTTTCAAATCTACAATCAAAATCACCAGCTTCTGCTTTAGGATTACAATCAGGTGATGTTATCCTTGCTGTAAATGATGTTGAAGTAAAAACTATCGAAGACTTCTACTCTGTTTTAGCAGATGAAGCTACAAAAGAAGTTTGGTATGATATTTACAGAAATGGCATGAAAATGTCTACATTAAAATATAAGTTCTAAGCTCCGAAAATATTCCACCCTTAGCTGATTTTAAGTTGATAACAGACTTAAAATCAGCTTTTTTTTTGAAATTTTATTGATATAAGGAGATTTTTCAAATATTTATGCATTTTTGTTTAATATTTTACATAAATATTTATGCAATTCTATTGTCATAAAAATACAAAAAATGTATAATAATTACATAATTCTTGCATTTTTATGCAATTTTCGTAAGGAAGATTAATATTATGAGTAAAGACAAAGTTATTTTAGCTTATTCTGGTGGACTTGATACAACTGTTATCATTCCATGGTTAAAAGAAAACTACGATTACGATGTAATTGCTGTATGTATTGACGTAGGTCAAGGTGATGATTGGGCAAAAATCAAAGACCGAGCTCTAAAAACAGGTGCTTCTGCTTGTTACGTTGTAGATGCTCGTCAAGAATATATTGAAGAATACATTTGGCCAGCTGTAAAAGCAAACTGTGTTTATGAAGATAAATATCTTTTAGGAACATCTACAGCTCGTCCTCTAATTGGTAAAATCCTTGTAGAATATGCTCGCCAAGAAGGTGCAGTAGCAATCTGTCACGGTGCAACTGGTAAAGGAAATGACCAAATCCGTTTCGAACTTGCAATTAAAGCTTTTGCTCCAGACTTGAAAGTTATCGCTGCATGGCGAGATGATAAATGGGATATGGACAGCCGCGAAGCTGAAATCAAATATCTAGAAGACAGAGGTCTTGAAGTTCCAATGAAAAAAGACCAATCATATTCTCGTGACGAAAATATTTGGCACTTATCACATGAAGGTTTGGAACTTGAACAAACTGAAAACGAACCAAACTGGGAACACATGCTTCAGTTGACAACAACACCTGAAAAAGCTCCAGAAGAAGGCGAATACGTAAAAATCGAATTTGAAAAAGGTATTCCAGTTGCTGTAAACGGCAAAAAAATGAACGGGCTTGAAATCATGCTTGAACTAAACAAAATCGGTGGAAGAAACGGTGTTGGTTTAGTTGATATTTGTGAAAACCGCTGTGTTGGTATGAAATCTCGCGGTGTTTACGAAACTCCAGGCGGAGCAATTTTGTATGCTGCACACGAAATGTTAGATCACCTTTGCTTAGATAGAGATACATATCACTTCAAACAACAAATCGCACTTCGTATGTCTGAATTGATTTACGACGGAAAATGGTTTACAACTTTGATGGATTCATGTATGGCATTTGTAGACAAAACTCAAGAAACTGTTACAGGTTGGGTTAATCTAAAACTATACAAAGGTTCTATCCGCGGCGCTGGAAGCCACTCAAAATATAGTCTTTACAACGAAAGTATTGCATCTTTCACAACTGGTGAACTATACAACCACAAAGATGCAGAAGGCTTCATCACATTGTTCGGCCTACCACTAAAAGTACGCGCTATGATGGAGCAGACTGTAGGTGAAGGCCAAGCTATTACAAATAGCAAAAACCTAAAACAACGACCAACAGAATAATTTGTTGGCATTGATAAAAAACTTTTATTAAGTAAAAGCCTCGTGCAGAAATGTACGGGGCTTTTTTTGTGGATATATCCCCCTATCATCAAAAAATGTAATCTTTTTATTTATTTGATAAAATAAATTTGTCATATATAAAAACAAAGTGTAAAATCAATCTATGAAGAAACTTGCATTTTTGTTGGTTTGTTGTTTTCTCCTCTTTTCCTGTGAAAATATAAGTGTCGTTGGTGATTTCTTGTATATCTTAGGTGAAATTGTACTAGAATCAAATAATCAAGAAGAAAACACTCCTGAAGACGACACAATAGATTACATCCGAAACCAAGTCCTTGAATATGCTGAATTGTACTGCAAAGCTGACACAGAATACGTTTGGGGCGGACAAGATACCCTACGCTCAATAAAAGTTGACTGTTCTGGAATGGTTATAAATTGTTATAAATACGGCATAAAAGACACAAATTATAAATTACTATTCGATGACACCACATCATCAGATCTGCATTCAAAATTCACAACAAGCACAACAAATCCACAACCTGGAGATTTGATTTTTATGGGTGATAAAAACTCATCTACCATAAATCACGTTGGAATCTTTGTAAAATTTGAAAATGGATACGTACATTTTATCGATGCCACTGAAGGAATTGGCGTTTCTAAGCGAAAATATGAAAAATCCAACAAAAAGATAAAAGGCTACGGCGAAATGAAATTTTCAATGTAGGTAAAATCCAAAAAACTTTTTTCTCATAAAAAAAAGGGAGATTTCAAGTAACTTGAAATCTCCCTTTTCATTTCGGTTCTACAATGTTTGAAGAACCGAAACAAAGGTGAGTCAAGGGTTTAAGTGAAACGTCCCTTGACTACCTGTA
>JAZQUR010000112.1:0-6780 GCA_045631425.1 Treponemataceae bacterium
AATAAAATTTTGTCAGGTTTTAATGGGCAAGTTTTTTCTATCCATAATATACAAGAAATTTATAATACAAGTGATTCTATATTTTTAAAATGTAAGGCATTAGATAAGAGTACTTTACTAGAAATATCAAGATATTTTCAAATTAACAATAGCTTAGACGTTTATGAAATTGATGAAATGAAATTTACTAACGCAAAACAAGATAAGTTGGAATTTTCATTAGAGTTAAAATATGGTTATAGAATAGAGATAAATACTGAATTAGTTTCCTTTGAAGGTGCAAGACCTAATATGTATGGATATAATAATATAAATGCGAAAAAAGGAATCATTCCATTATATTTTTATATAAAAAATATAAATAACGAAATTGTTTTTAATTTTAATATTTGGAAAGCGGACAAAAAAGAATTCTATCCAGAAGAGTATATGATTCACGCGACGGGTTCAAAAATATATTATTCAGAAGGGGAACTTGAGAAAAAAACAAAATTAAAGGCATCATTTACTCAAGAAAACTTATATTTAATAAATTCAAAAGGAAATAAAATTGCTGTAGTTTTTGAAAGTTTTTATGATGATTTTCATCAAGCTTTAATTATTTTTGATGTTCAATACAATGCAATTATTAATGATACAAGAGTACGCCTCCGTTCAGAACCAAATTTAGAAAGTGAAACCTTATCTTATTTTTATGAAGGAAGTAAGGTAAGAATTCTAGACCAAACAGATGAACCATACGAAATAGACGGAGAAAGTTATTATTGGTACAAAGTTGAAAGTGGTACATATCCTGTAGGTTGGGTCTACGGTAAATACTTGGATATTGAAAATGAATAACAGCCAACAAATAGGAAACATAATGACCTTTAATAGTTTAATGGGAGGCTTGGCAACAAATGCAACCTCACTACTAATGGGCGGAAACGCAAACTTTAACCTATTAAGCTACAAAGGCGTTGGAATGCTAGAATTCTCTTTTGGAAAAGATGGAATTTCCTCAAAAATCGGTATGGGCGGCACAAACATAAGTTACCAAAACCTTGTAAGTGCCTTTGGTGGAGCAACACATCTTCATGTAAATCGTCAAATAGACAACACAGAATATGATAAAACAACACAAGATGCCCTAAAAAGCCAATATGGATTTGGAGACGAACAAGCCAAAGCCCAACTTGATGATATTATAAATGGCGATACTGTCTTAAAATTTGATGCAGAAGGAAGCGAAGTAGCCCAAAGCGTAACCGAAAACGGACAAAAAATCATACACATAAACTCAACACTAAACGACGGATTCATAGATTTAGGTCTTACTCTACAACACGAAGCCCACTGTTAGATAACATAGTAGACATAAAAAATGCTACATAATATTCTAAGAGAAAGGAATGTAGCATGAAAGAAGAAACAAAAAAAATCCAGAAGAGTTCAAGAAGCAAATAGTCGATGTTGTAGGAAATACAGTTGTGTAACTATTGGAAAAAAACAATGAAACTGTTATACTCAATGAATATTTATGCATATTATTAAAATGTGTTTAGGAGTAAAAATATGGTTATTGTATTGGAAAAGGGAATTCCTCAACAAGAAAAAGAAGGATTAAAAGATTTTTTGATTCGAAATAATTTTAGAGTGAATGAAATTACAGGGGATGAAGAAACAATTTTTGGAGCTGTTGGAAAACTTTCCATTGACCCTCGTGAAGTTGAAATTCTTCCTGGTGTTGCCCGTGTTATCCCAATTTCAAAACCATATAAAATGGCAAGCCGTGAGTTTAAAAAAGACAACACAATTGTGGAAATTGCAAATTCACAAGGCCAAAAACTTAGAATCGGTGGAAATCGTTTTGTTTCAATCGCTGGACCATGTGCTGTAGAAAATAAAGAACAAATTACAGAAATTGCTCGACAAGTTGCAATGTCAGGGGCTTGTATGCTTCGTGGTGGGGCTTATAAACCTCGTACAAGTCCTTATGCTTTCCAAGGTATGCAAGAAGAAGGTTTGAAAATCCTAAAAGAAGCTGGTGAAAAATTCGGGCTTCCAGTTGTAACAGAAATTGTTTCATCAGAGCATATTCCCCATATGTTAAATTACGACATTGATATTTTGCAAATTGGGGCTAGAAACATGCAAAACTTCGAGCTTCTAAAAAAAGTTGGAAGCCTTGGTCGTCCTGTTATCCTAAAACGGGGACTTTCTGCCACAATCGAAGAATGGCTTATGGCAGCAGAATATCTTCTTTCTGCGGGAACTAATGATGTTATACTTTGCGAAAGAGGAATCCGCACATACGAAAAAGCCACCCGTAACACATTAGACTTATCCGCAATTCCAGTTTTGCGTTCTCTAACTCACTTACCAATTATTGTTGACCCAAGTCATGCTGTTGGTATTCGTGATAAGGTTTCTTCAATGGCTTTGGCTGGTGTTGCAGCAGGAGCAGACGGAATTATCGTTGAAGTTCACAACACTCCAGAAACAGCAATGTCAGATGGAGCTCAATCTTTGTATCCTGCCCAATTTGAAAAATTAATGCGTGACATTGACGTTATGTGTCCAGTGGTTGGAAAAGAAATTACTAGAATTCGTTCTAGCAAAGAAGAAAAAACTGAAAATCAAGTTGAAATCAAAAAATCTTCAGAAGAAATTTCTTGTGCATATTCTGGAAGCCGTGGTGCTTATGCTGAACAAGCTATAAATCACTATTTCGATGGAACAGCTAATTCTTTATCTTGTAACAACTTTAGAGAAGTTTTCCAAGCAGTAAAAGACGGAAAAGCTGATTTTGGTATGATTCCAGTTGAAAATTGTCTTGCAGGGTCGGTATACGAAAACTACGACAATCTTCTACGTTTTGATGATATTTCAATTGTTGGCTCAATTAAACTAAGAATCGAACATTCTCTTTTGACTTGTAAAGGTGGAAACTTAGATTCTATAAAAACAGTTTATTCTCATCCTCAAGGATTTGCTCAGTGTGAAGAATTCTTAAAAAATTATCCTAATTGGAAACTTGTTGAATGTAGCTCAACAACTGCCGCTGCAAAACTGGTTGAAGAAAAAGCAAGTCCAGAAAATGCTGCAATCGCTTCTATTAATGCTGCAAAATTCTTAAAATTGGATGTGCTTCAAAGCGGAATCGAAACCGATGCAAGAAATTACACAAGATTTTTGCTAATTCAACTACGGGATAATATCAAACTATCAGAAAAATTAAATGATAATCCAAATATGGCAACCCTTTCTTTTAATGTAAAAGACGAAGTTGGTAGTTTATATGATTGTCTTGGAATTTTTAGAGAATTGGGATTAAGTCTTTCTCGCTTGGAATCTCGTCCAATTCAAGGAAGCCCATGGAAATATATGTTCTATGCTGATGTTGCATTGAATCCAAAAATCGACGGAAAAGCTTTGGTTTTAAAAGCTGAAGAACTTTTGAAAAAATATGCAGAAGAAGTAAAAATCCTTGGGATTTATTCTGAAATTAACTAAAATCTAGAAAATCGAGAAGAAAATGTTAGCTGTTTTTGTAAATTGTTTTACTGTTATTGTTGGTGGATTAATCGGTGTTTTATTTTCATCAAAAATAAAGGAAAGTCTTTCTGTTACTGTGCAAAATGCCGCCGGTGTTATAACTTTGGTTTTGGGCTTTGAAATGGCTTTCCAATATGAAAGCATTATTTGTCTAACTCTTTCATTGATTTTAGGCGGAGTAATTGGAACTGCTTTAGATATTGATGGGGCAATTTATAAGCTTGGAAAGTTTTTTGAAAAGCTAGTTGAAAGAAAAAATCAAAAATCCCAAGATGATGAAGAAAATCTTAATGAAGTTGTGGAAGTTAAAAATCAACTTGCACAAAAAAAAGATTTCGCCTTTGGATTTTTAAATGCTTCTGTGCTTTTTTGCGTTGGGGCTATGTCAATTATTGGTTCTTTTAAAGCGGGAATTGAAAAAGATTACACAATCATCTTTACAAAATCCATTTTAGACGGATTTATGGCAATCGTTTTCGCTTCTTCTATGGGAGCTGGTGCTATCTTTTCTTTCGTAACAATTTTGGTTTATCAAGGAGCATTAACTTTACTTTCAACTTTCATTGCACCTTACGTAAATGATTCTTTGCTAAATGAACTTTCTGCCTGTGGGGGAGCAATGATTATTATGATTGGAATAAATCTTTTGAAGTTAAAAGAAATAAAAACAGCAAACTTTTTACCGGGCTTAATTTTGGTTGTTGTTTATAATTTGATAGCAGGTTTGTTTTAGATAAAAACTTTTATAGTTTTTTTGCATAAAAAAAGGTGATTAACTTTTGAATGGGATTTCATTTTGAAAGTTAATCACCTTTTGTATTTTATGAGCCTAGCCGGGATAGTAAGGGCAAGGGGATTTTTGCCTGTCAAAAATCCCCTTGAACCGTAGGTTTGAAGCCTTTGGCGGAACCCTGAATAGCCCCCAAACTGAACTAGGTTGCTCCAAAAAATTATATTTCTTTAGATTCGTAACATTCGTCTTCGGAGTAGTTATATTCGCCACAACCTTCGCAGTAATATCCTTCTCCGTCGTAATAATAGTCTTCGTAGTAGTGATATTCTTCACAGTTTTCGCAGTAATAATAGTCTTCGTAGTAGTGATATTCTTCACAGTCTTCGCAGTAATAATATTCATCGTAGTAGTGATATTCGCCACAACCGTCGCAGTAAAATTTTTCTTCGTCGTCTAAACATTCGTCTTCGGAGTAGTGATATTCGCCACAACCGTCGCAGTAATATCCTTCGTCGTCGTAATAATAGTCATCGTAGTAGTGATATTCGTCACAATCTTCGCAGTAAAATCCTTCTTCGTCGTCGTAATAATAGTCATCATTGTAAAAAGCATAGAATTCTGTAGGACGTTCTAAGGATTTTAATCCAGTTTTTGGATATTTTATTATCAATGTTTCATCTGGGATATATGCGTCTGGGTTGAAATAGCTTGTTTCTGAAACATCTTCATAGTATTTTTTGGAAATTATCCTGCCTGTTGAATCTTTTTCGAGTATGTAACGTGTATCATAATAAATATCTGGATCATCAATTGCGTAATATTCAACTTCTCTTATTAAGTTGTAATCATCATCGTAAAAATATTCGTATTTTTCGTCATAGTCATTATCTATTATCACACAAGATTTTTCTGAAAAGATGTAATCGTATATTGTGTCAATTGAATTGCTATCGTAATATTCGATTTCGGTTACTGTTTCTATACCGTATTTCATACAATAAATTTCATTTACAACTTCTTTTTTTGATTTATCATATAAATACGGTAGAGGATCTGTATATTTTGAGGCGGCACGAATATCGCCATCGTCGTAATAATCGCGATAAAAACCGTTATATCCAGTAGATGTTTTTTTGATGTAATATTCGTCGTACAAATATTTCTCATCATCTTCCGTTGCATAACATTTAAAACTAGAATAATCAGGTGCATATTCATAGTCTAAAATTAGTTCACCATAATAATCTACCCAAATATCTTGTACAATAAAAAGATCCTTATTGAAAGTTCTTTCTCTATATTCTTTTATCTCTGTACCACCTGATATATATTCGATTGTGTAAGTTTTTAAGTTTTTCCAATCGAATACAGTATGGCTTAAAAGAATATCTTCACCTTCGATGAATTCTCCGTAGTATTCGTAAGAACCAGATTTGAAAATTTGAAGTTGTTCTATTTTTTCATCAACGCTTTCAAAAATTTCTGAAATATGTAATGGTCGAGGATTCAAACCAAAACAAACTGTAAGTGATAGAAAAAAGAGGATTAAGCAAACTGATTTTTTCATTTTTATACTCCTAACTTAGTTTTATTAGTATGACATTTTGTATGTATTGCGTCAAGGCGAGATTTGAATTATTATAATGTATTATAATATTTGTATGCAATTCAAAATTGAAACAAAAATTAGCAAAAACCAAAGCATGTAAAAGATAGAAAGTTTTTTGTCTTTTACAGCTTCAAGTTTTGAAATTGTTGGATTATCATATACATATAAAATCTTTTGAGTTTCAGAAAGTTGGGTTTCTCTTTTTTTCATAATTCGCTCACTTTCGCCAGAAACTCCATTGTAAACAGTTCCATTCACAACAAACTCGTATTCATAGGTAATGAATTTAACAATACTGTATTGAACTTTAGTAATTCTTGTAATTTTGCCTTCTGTGTAAGCTGTGGCAGCAGTATTTTTTAATAATCGAGATTTTTTTGTATAAATCTGACCAATAATAAAAAGTGCTACAATAAGAAAAAGACTTCCAAAAATTGTTTGACTGTCTTTGGAAGATAAAAATACTAACCATTTAGCTGAATCCAAAAATAAAAAAATTAAAAGTATTGCAACATAAAACAATGTTACGAGTAAATTTCCAAAAATATATGATTTTATCTTTTCTGATTTGTATTCTGTATATTTTTTTGATTTTTTAATTAAAACTGTTGCAATAATTATATTTAGTAGAATGGCAATAAAAAATACTGGTAAAATGAAACGAAACATAAAATATAAAAGCAAAGAAACCAAAAATCCTTTTATAAAAAAAGAGTTCTTTGACCATTTTATAGAATCGCCACTTTGGGGTTTTCCTAAAAATTTAATAATGTAATCTTTATTAGTAAGTAATAAAACAATAATTCCTACAATCAAAATAAAAAATATATAAAAACTTCCAACCATAATTACAAACTTTCCTTTTTTGAATATATTTATTTGTATTGCAAAAAAAACAAAA
>JAZQUR010000113.1:0-13045 GCA_045631425.1 Treponemataceae bacterium
TGAAATAAGAATTTTTATCAACTTGCTTATTAATAGTGCATTATTTGAAAAAAGAATATCTGTGTACTTATATAATTCTTTTATTGGATGTTTTGAGATTACATCTATTGCAGATTCAAAAGAAACTCCAGAAAATGTTTCGTTTGTCGGAATAAGTGCTGATAATTTTCTGCAATATTCTTTTTTAAGTGCTAAGCTTCTGTATGTTACAATTATTCTAATATTTTTATTTTTTATTAATTTTTGAATCCCATTAAGAATAAAATCTTTATTGATATCTGATAATTCGTTAAATGCATCAACTATAAAAATAAAAGGTGTACTTTTTGCAAATAAATCTATTTCTTCAAAATCAATATCAAAAGCGATTTCCTGATATTTTCCATAAACACATAAATGAGATATATTTTTGTTAGAGATTTCTTTTTCTAGTTGATATACGAAATAAGATTTTCCAATACCACCAACACCTGTTAAAATACAAGCCTGATGTAAATTTATATAATACTTTACTGTATTAAGATTAATACCATACCAATGAGGATTCATATCATGAATTTCATTCAAATTATTTTCGAGTTCTTGCAAAAAAGTAGTCTTATCTGTTAGAAAGTAATCATAAGAATTATACAATTTTCTCAGTTCGGAAAGTTTCTTTTCTAATGGCTTACTTTGTTCCGAGGTATAGCGAATTTTTGGAAGTGAACCTAAAAAATATTCCATAAGATTATCATCTTCCCATTCAAAATGTTCTTTTACATTTTGAATGGAATTGAACATTTTTTCTTTGTGTTTTTTATTTAATTCTTCAAATTTATAAATAGTACACCTCCGCATTTATTATTCATCATGATTATAAACAGCAAATGCCACTTACTTAATACAGTGCTTTTTTTTAACAACTACTAACTATTCAACTTTTGCAATTTCTTTATATCTTCTTCATCATTTACAATGTGCATCTTTTTATGACAATTTGGACAAAGAGCAACTGTATTGCTTAATTCGTCAGAACCACCTTCACTAAGCCAAATGATATGATGACTTTCTAAATAAGGATTTCCATTCTTATCATTAAAAGGTGCAGGTTTTTCACATAATTGGCAAATACCATTCGCTTTGCGTTTTGACGCTTCTGCAATATAAACATCCCTTACATATGTAGAAGTAGTTGTTACACGTTCTAATGGTTTTGTTGAACTTCGTTGTTTTGCTTTTTCATATAATTCGGAATCCGAAAGTGATTTTGCTTCTGATTCTGCCATCAATTGCAACTCTTCTTCATCACCACCAACTAAAGACCAATGAGTGTGAGGAATATCAGAAGGTATAGTTCCATCAAATCTAAGAACAGCTCTATCTTCCTTATCACAATCTTGAATATATTTCAAAGCATTTTCAGGAACTTTCATTAAACTACGAATAACAGAAACACCATTTGTTTCCAAACCGTGCATATTTGGTAAAACTTCTTCAAATCGCTGTTGAAATTCAAGAGTCATATAACAGTCTTTATTTTCAAAGGGTGTACTATCTTTATAACAATCTCGATCTTTTTTATTTGAAGATTCTTTGTTTACTGCTTTTACACGACAAGCAAAACGAACAACTTGATGAGGTTTTGATTTATAAATATATACAATATCATTTACTGCTATTTGATTATTTGTTTGATGCCAATCAATTGTATGATATTTGAGATATGCTTTTTCTACATCATAATTGTTTTCATTACATGGTAACAGCCAATAAGTTAATTCATTTTTATCGAGTTTTGATTCTTTGTTTAAAGGTTCTACGCTTAGTTCTGAAACATCATAATTCAATTCCTTTAAGCGTTTTTTTGCTTCTGTTAATTCTTCTTTTGTAAATAAATCATGCCATTCAGGTTCAAAGATGATTCTTTCAAAACATAAATCAAGTCGTCCTAATTCCCAAAGTTTTTCTAACCCACTTGCAATGTTTTGTTTTGAAGCTAATAACCTTTTAACTGTTTCTAATGCACCATAAGTATTTATCATTTGGACAAATGCTTTTGGATTATAATTACATTCTGTTTTTGTATCAGAAATTGCTTTTCTTATTCTTTCATCAAATGTCATTCTTCACCCTCCCAACTTTTCACTCATAGGCATTATACAACATTTTTTGCTAAATGTATCGAAAACACAGTTTTATGCTGCTACATCATTTATGCAAGAAAGATAATTTAAAATATTTACACTATACAAAATACACGCTATAATACACTTGTTGGAAATGCTCAATTTCAGGCGGCGTCTCCCAAACTCAATCTAGCGATGCTAGAAATAAGAAGTTAGGGAGGCTCTAAGATGACGATTTACGAAATTATTTCGTTGGCTATCAATTTAGCTATTCTAATTCTTAGTTTGCTCTCTTATTTAAATAATAAAGAGTAAAAAAATAGCCGCCTAGTCCCTTAACTTGTGCGGCTATTGTCAAACAAATGTGGAGACGACCAAATACAAATGGTCAAGGGACGTTTCACTTAAACCCTTGACTCATTTTTGTTCAGGGGGCTTCAAATATTGTAGCCCCTGAATGACTTAGGCATTTCCTTTCTTTTAATGTATATCCATGTTCCAAATTTTGCAAGTAGATTTCTAATTCAAAACTTCCCTCTCTACTCCCCGTGCATTCCCGTAATGGAAAACTCTACCCACTCGGCGATGTTTGTGGCGTGGTCGCCGATGCGTTCAAAGTATTTGGCTATCATCAAAACGTCTATGGCGTATTCTCCGGAATCTGAGTTTTGGTGGATTATGCTGATGAGGTCGTTTTTTATGAGGCAAAAAAATTCGTCTATGATGTCATCGTAAAGTTTGGCTTCTTTTGCCATTTCTAAATCTTTGTTTACAAAGGCTTGAATGCTAAGTTTTACCATTCTGATTGTGGATTCTGCCATTCTTCCAATGCTCAAATAATTTTCTGAGTAAGTTGAATCTAAGTTTGTGGCAAGGTCTACAATATTTTCAACCTGGTTTCCAATTCGTTTCATATCGGTAATCATTTTTAAGGCACTGGATATTTGGCGTAAATCTTTTGCCACAGGTTGTTGCTGCAAAAGTAATTTCATACAGATTGATTCAATTTCTTTTTCGGAATCATCAATTTCTTTTCCGATTTCTGAAATTGTGTTTTTATCAACTTTTCCCTGAAAAAAACTTTCTGCACCCAATGTAATGATTTTTTCACACATTACGCCCATGTATATTAATTTTCTGTTTAATAATTCTAATTGAGTATCAAATCTGTTACGCATTAACCAAATCTCCCTGTAATATAATCTTCTGTTCGTTTGTCTTCTGGAAATGAAAACATTTTTTCTGTGTCGGCATATTCAATCAATTCACCAAGTAGGAAAAATGCGGTTTTGTCAGAAACTCGGACAGCCTGTTGCATATTGTGAGTTACAATCACTATTGTAAGTTTTGTTTTTAACTCGCTTATCAAGTCTTCAATTTTTGATGTTGAAATTGGATCTAAGGCACTTGTAGGTTCGTCCATCAAAAGGATTTTTGGTTTTACCGCCAAGGCTCTTGCAATGCACAATCTTTGTTGTTGTCCTCCAGAAAGTCCCAAAGCTGATTTTTTCAACCTGTCTTTTACTTCATCCCAAATTGCTGCAAGTTTTAGTGATTCTTCAACAATTTCGTCTAATTGAAGTTTGTTTTTTATTCCGTGAGTTCTAGGTCCGTAAGCAATATTGTCGTAAATGCTCATTGGAAAAGGATTTGGCTTTTGAAACACCATACCAATTTCCCGCCGAAGCTGATTTACATCAATACTTTCATCCAAAATATTTTGATTATCATAGATGATTGAACCTGTGATTTTTACTCCATCAACTAAATCGTTCATTCTGTTTAGAGATTTTAAGAAAGTTGATTTTCCACAGCCCGAAGGTCCAATAAATGCGGTAATTTGATTTTCTGGAATTTCCATATTGATATTTTTCAAGGCCTGAAAATTTGAATACCACAAATTCATATCTTTTACTTCTAAAATATTTTTCATCCTTTTATTTCCTTAATTCTCTATTTTTCTTTTTTAAGATTTTTTCCAATAATTTCTGCCACAGTGTTTATAATAAAAGTCAAAATCAGCAAAATCACAGCGATTGCAAAGGCAACTCCAAATTCTCCTTGTTCTTTTGCGTAAACATAAAGTGCCACTGTCAAAGTTGAACCAGATGATGTAAGACCTTTTATAAATCCGTTTAGAGAATGAGCAAAACCTGCTGTAAAAAGCAACGCCGCAGATTCTCCAATAATTTTTCCAACCGAAAGAATTATTCCCGTTACAATTCCGTCAATACATTGGGGAATTACAACAGTTTTTATAACTCGCCATTTTCCAGCACCCAGCCCAAAAGCACCTTCTCTGTAACTTTGGGGAACAGTTTTTAAGCTTTCTTGAATTGTTCTCATCATTGTGGGAAGATTCATCACAACTAAAGTCATTGAACCTGCCAAAAGGGATGTTTTCATTTCTAAAAACTGACAGAAAAACAACATTCCCACCAAGCCATAAATAATAGAAGGAATTCCAGAAAGACACTCTGATGCAAACTCAATGGCCGAAACTAACTTTTTATTTTTTGAATATTCGTTCAAATAAATTGCTGCACCCAATCCAATTGGCAAAACAAAAATCAGGGTTGTAAAAATCACATAGATTGTGTTCAAAATGTCTGGCAAAATCCCAATTTTTTCTGAAATATAACTTGGAACTGAAAACAGTAAATCAAAAGAAAGTTCTGGAATACCTTTGTACAAAATAAAACTCACCAAAGAAATTATAAAAACCACTGTAAAAATAATTGATACAATCATTAAGGTTTTTAATAGAAGATTATAAGTTTTTCGTCTAAAATCTTTTTTCATTTACTTACCACTTTGTTCTTTGTCTTTTTTCAAAAAGAAATTCAAGGCTGCGTTTATCATCATAATAAAAACAAACAAAACTAAGGCTATAGAAAATAATGCTTGTCGTTGTAAACCTGAAGAATATGACATTTCACTTGCAACTGCGGTTGTTAAAAATCTTACGCTTTCAAAAAGTTTTGGCATATTAGAAACATTTCCGCTTACCATCATTACAGCCATTGCTTCTCCAATTGCACGACCTACGCCCAAAACGATACTTGCAATTATTCCACTTTTTGCAGCAGGAACAGAAACTCTAAAATATGTTTCAATTTTTGTAGCTCCCAACGCCAAAGAGGCTTCTTCGTATTCTTTTGGAACAGCGTCTAAAGCATTTACAGAAACTTTTACGATTGAAGGATAAATCATAATGCTTAAAACGATGATTGCTGAAAATAAACTTGCTCCGTCTGATAAATTAAAAGTTTTTCTAACAAAAGGAACTAGCACCAACATTCCCACAAGTCCGTAAACTACAGAAGGGATTCCTGCAAGTAAGTTTATTCCCGATAAAAAAATGTTTTTGTATTTTTGAGATGCAACTTTTGAAAGAAAAACCGCTGTAAAAAATGCTAAAGGTGTTCCAAACAAAATTGCTCCACAAGTTCCGTAAACGCTTGTTAGAATAAAAGGCAAAATCCCGTATTGAGGATTTGCTCCAGTTGGATTCCAAGTTTTTCCAAATAAAAAGTTTTTTAATCCGATTTGTGAAATTGCAGGCAGCCCAGAAATTATCAAGTAAATTGATATTACCAAAACTGCCGCAATTGTTATCAAACCAGCTATTAAAAAAAATCCGTGTATTACGTTTTCTAAAAAATCTTTTTTCATAGTAGTTTGATATTTTGCTAATTTGCAGGAACAACTCCAGCTTTTTCTATCCATTTATTTGCATCTGGTGAAAGTGCAAAGTCAAAAAACTCTTGAGCCGATTTTGAAAGTGGCGCATCTTTTTTTGTTACCATAACAAATGGACGCTGAATTTCATAAGAACCAGATTTTATTGTTTGATTGCTTGGAATAACATTATTAATAGAAAGAAGTTTTACAGAATCTTTTACAGAAGCCACAGAAGCATATCCGATTGCAAAAGGATTTCCGCTCACAGTTGCAATTACATCACCTGTAGAAGTTAATTCTTGGCGATATTTACATTTTCCAGAAGTTTTTGTAATGCTTTCAAAACCATCACGAGTTCCACTTCCAGCTTCACGTCCAATTAAAACGATTTCAGAATCACTTCCGCCAATTTCTTTCCAATTTGTAATAACCCCAGTAAAAATCTTTTTTAAAGTTTCAAGTTGCAAATTAGAAATTGGATTTTCTTTATTCACGATAATTGCAATTCCGTCATAAGCCAAAATTGTTTCTGTAAGACCTTTTTCAATTTCTGATTGTTTCAAGTTTCTGCTAGAAAGCCCAATATCACATCGATTTTCCAAAACACTAGAAATCCCAGTTCCAGACCCAGTTGGATTATAAGTAAAGTTTACACCCTTGTTATTTTCTGTAAAAACCTCACCCAAAATACCAATCACCTTTTCCATAGAAGTAGAACCGTCAGTAGAAACAGTGTTTGTGTTTTCTGATTTAGAACACCCAGTTAGCAAAGTTAAAATTGCTAAAACCGCAAAAAAAGTTTTTTTCATTTTTTTCTCCTTGAAAAGTTTTTTTTGATTCATAAAGAATCTAACAAGAAGATAAGGGATGAGTGTAAAGATTGATTAAAGGGGATGTAAAATTTGTGTGAAAGTTTTGGGAGTGAGAGGGAAAAATTTTCGCATTGTGTTTTGTAAAAGGACGATGTAAACTGTATAATCATATAAGGAAAAAAAATGAAAACAAGAAAAAGCATTGAAGAATGGGTGGCATCTAGACCAAACGCAAAATTATGTTTACATAATGGCTTTGCAGGATTCTCCTTTGGCTGTCCAAGTAATCCTATTTTTCTCGATAAAGATTATGCCATAATGATTATTGAAAAAGTTATTGAAATAGAGCATAAATCATTAAATGAACTGTTATATTTACACACGACAATCAATATTGAAAATGTATTATCAGAATTTCCAGAATTAGAAAAAATTGGTTATCGATATATAGGATTAAATATTGAAGCAGAATGTCTTTATGGCGAAGCAGGGTTGGGTTAATTAAGAAATATTATAAAAAATTCATTCCATTTTCAGATGATGGTAAATCTCAAAGGAGACCTTTTATGATAAAACCTAATTTTGAATTTCAA
Source organism: Treponemataceae bacterium (assembly GCA_045631425.1). Lineage (GTDB taxonomy): Bacteria > Spirochaetota > Spirochaetia > Treponematales > Treponemataceae > Treponema_I. Next base: position 7,195 of record JAZQUR010000113.1, read on the forward strand.
GAACGTTTTGGAAAAATATTTAAACTGATATCTGGAAACGATCAACTTGTTTATGAATCACGAAAAGGGAAATTATATTCAATTCCCGAAAACATTTCTGAAGAAGAACTAGAAAATCTTATGAGTTTGAGTGTGGAACAAAATAAGAATTTAGTGTTAAAGCTCGTAAAAGGCCATGAACTTAAGTTAGATCCTGATGTTGTTTATTAAGACTGTACTGGATTTTCGCACTTTTTTACCTTCCTTTTTTCAAAATATTCTTAAACCTCACCAATTATATTGTTTTTCTTACATAGAAAGTTTTACTTGCCTGACCGTGCTTCTCAATTTTTCCTTCATCACAAAGTTGCTTAAGAGCTTTTTCGATTGACTGCCTTGCCAAAGTTGGGCAATACTCCTGAATATCATTTTTTGTAAATTTTCCAAGCTGATTTTTTGTAGCCCGTTCAACCATTTCATACGCAGGAATTTTATCTTCTATAAGATTTAATCTTTCTTCAAAATCTCTGTATGCTGAAAGGATTATTCCCAAAATATATTTTACAAAATCCGTATTGTCATTTGTTTCTTCTTGCCAATTTTCAGAAGTCTTTTCCAAAACATCATAATAAGAATCTTTTGTCTTTTCGATTTTTTTTTCCAAACTAATATACTTACAGACAACAAAACCAGATTTATAAAGCAAAAGTGTTGAGAGCAAACGTGACATTCTTCCGTTTCCATCATTAAAAGGATGAATACACAAAAAATCTTTTATAAAGGTACAAATTAGGAGAAGTGGCTCAATTTCTCCAAGATTCATTGCCTTATTGAAAGTTTCACATAGTTGTTCAATTGCAATTGGAGTTTCAACCGGACTTAAGGGTTCAAAAACAACTTTTGAAGTTCCATCAATAAGATTTGCAACAATGTAATTTTGTGTATTTTTGAATTTTCCACCAAAATCAGGATTTGAATATTGATAAAGGTATTTATGTAGTTGGAGAATATAACTTGGTGTAATGGGAATATATTCAAAATTTTCGTGAATTATATTAAGAACATCCCGATATCCCATGATTTCTTTTTCATCTCTATTTCTTGGAGTTGTTTTATCCTGAACTAATTGTTTAATTCGTGTATTTGTAGAAATAATACCTTCAATTTTGTTAGAGCTTTCTGTACTTTGAATTTTTGCAATTTCAACAAGTTTTTCTAATTTATCTTTTTTTTGTTTTGTATAAAGCTGTTGCTTTCCTTTATATTCATGAATTTTGGCAATGTAGCCTAAAATTTCATTATCAATGACACAATTCAACTTTGAATAATCAAAGATACGCATCTCCTATTCGCTCCTTACATCTCCTATTATAATACATAAATTAGGAGATTTCTATATTTTATAGGAGATTTTATTTTATAAAACCTTCAAAGAACGAACTTTTTCTTCTATTATATTAATCACTTTGATAAACTCTTCGTCGCTTTTTCCGGTGGGGTCGTCAAGTTGCCAGTTGTCGTCAAAGTCTTTTCCAATGTAGGGGCAAGTCACATTACATCCCATGGAAATTGCCACATCAACAGAAGGGATATCGGAAATCAACTTAGAATATTGAGTTTGTTCCATGTCGATTCCGTAGAGTTTTTTTACAAGGCGAACTGCATCCTGATTGATTTGTGGTTTTGTTTCCGTTCCAGCAGAATAAAAATCAAACTCATCACCGCGAAAATGTTTTGCCAGGCTTTCCGCAATTTGACTTCGGCAAGAATTGTGAACACAAATAAAAGCGATTTTCTTTTTGGGTGGATTCATAAAATTTTACTCCTGAACTAAAATATCATATATTATTTTTTCGATTTCTGAGACTTTTAGAATCTTTCCAGAAGAAACTACTCGATCATTTATTACTAAACCTGGAAACATCATTATTCCATATTCCATTATTTTTTTCATATCCGTAATGTATTCTACTTCAATTTCCAACTTTGCTTTTTTTACAGCTTCTTTTGTATTTTCATATAATACATGACAAGATTTACAGCCACTTCCTAAAACTTTAATATTTTTCATAAAAAACTCCAGTAATCACTTAAATCAGTGAATTTTGAATTAAATTAAAGAAATATCCAACAAGGATAATTCCTACAGTACATATAACTATAAATATACTCAACAATTTTGGTTTTATAGCTTTGCGTAGCATAATTAGCGACGGCAATGAAAGTGTGGTTACCCCCGTCATAAACGAAAGAACAACACCTAATAATGCACCTTTTGAAAGGAGAGCCTCCGCAATAGGAATTGTTCCAAAAATATCAGCATACATGGGAATTCCCACAATTGTTGCAAGTATAACACCAAATGGATTGTTTTCTCCTAAGACCTTTACGATGAAATCTTCTGGTATCCAATTATGAATGATAGCACCTATACCTACTCCAATTAGAATATACGGAAATACCTTTTTCGTTGTTTGGCAGACCTGTTCAAAAGCATACTTTAAACGGTCTTTGAAATGCAATTCTTCCTGTGGAATATCAATTTCTCTTCCTTTTCGGATATATTCCTCAACTTGATTTTCAAGGTGCATTTTCTCAATCAAAGTGCCACCTACGACAGCAATCAAAAGTCCAAGCAGTACATATACAATCGCAACCTTCCAACCAAAAATGCTCATTAGCAATACAAGAGAGCCAAGGTCAACCATAGGCGAAGATATCAAAAATGAGAAAGTTATACCCAAAGGAAGCCCCGCAGTTGTAAATCCGATAAACAACGGTATGGAAGAACAAGAACAAAAAGGAGTTACCGTACCGAGCAAGGCGGCAATCATATTTGCTCCGATGCCGTGAAATCTACCAAGTATTTTCTTTGTCCGTTCAGGCGGAAAATAACTTTGAATATAAGAAATAGTGAAAATGAGAATGCCAAGCAGTACCATAATTTTTATTATATCGTAAATAAAAAAATGAATACTTCCACCAATTCCTTGATTTGTATCTAGGCCTAGAAATTCTAATCCTTTACCAATCATATTATTCAGCCATTCCATACTAAAAACTTCATTTTGTATAAAACTTAAGATTTTTTTTAACATATTTTGAACTCCATTATATCGATATATTTACATATATCGATATACACAATAAAAAAAGAGTTTGGACTTTTATCATTTTCTTTTCCTTTTTATTCTTCAGAATTTTCTGCAATCACTTTTTCCAAAATTTCTACAATATCAGCAATAATTTTTGGACACAGTGTTTTAAAAAGATTTTTCTCTGCGATTTTAGTTTTACCTTCTTCTGTGGTCAAATCTGCATTCAACATTTCTTTACAAACAATGGAACCACATTTTTCTTTTACACGATTTGTAAAATCAACTGAAATTCCATAGTTTTTTGTTTTTTGTTCTTGATTTTCTGATTCAAAATGCCCAAACTTCAAACCCAAAACCATTAAAGCACCAGAAACCGCTCCACACAACTGTGCGTTTCTAGCCCCACCGCCAAAACTTGTTCCAAGACTCAAAGCCATTTTTTCTGAAAGCCCAAAATCTTCTGCAAAGGCTGTTAAAACTGCCTGTGAACAATTAAAGTTTTTTCCGAATAAATCAACTGCTTTTTCTGCTTTTGTCATTTGCTTCTCTCCGATTTTTACTCAACCTGATTTTCAATTTCTTCTATAAAACAACGTGATTTTTCAAAACCCTCTTTACACAAAGAATAATAAGTCCATTTCCCTTCCTTTCGAGCTAGAACTAAACCACCGTCCACAAGAATTTTCATATGATGGGAAAGAGTAGGTTGGGTGATATTTAGATTTTCCAACAATTTACAAGCACATTTTTCTCCATCTTTCAAAAATTTGATTATTTTGATTCTGTTTTCGTCACAAAATCCTTTGAAAATATCTGCAATTTGTTTTTCTGTCATAATATTCACCTTGATATATAGAAGTTTATCTATATGAAAAGATAATAGATATATAGATAAATGTCAATACAGGTGGTCAAGGGACACTTCGTTCAAGCCCTTGACTCACCTTTGTTCCAGTTTTACTTAAATTGTAAAACTGGAATACGTCTGGTCAAGGCACACTGCGTTCGAGGCCTTGACTCAGCCGTTTTTAGGGTTTGTATTAAACCCTAAATATGAAAAAAATGATTGAAATAAATCAATTTTCTTCTTGTGTTTTGAGCCAAGAGACTATAGACTTACAAGAGTACCATGTTGGTGCAAAAGATTTAGTTACACTATAAAACGACCTGACCTTTTCGGGAGGTGAAACAACAAAAAATGTCGTCTTATTAATTCCTGATAATTTGCAAGAAAAATATATAAGCATCGGCATAAAATAGGTTTGCAAATTCACAATTTAAAACAAAGACAATGAAAATAACTTACATTTATAAAGGTAAAATAACTACTATTGATGTTTAAAATATTTTAGGGGCTTAAAATTAAGCCCCTAAGTAGTGATTCTTGGGGGTATTTTCATACGCCCGCGAACGCGTTTTAAATATACATCAGCGTGTTATTTTTTGCAAGTTTTTTTATTAAAAAGCTTGCTTTATTTTATAAATCGACCTCCCGTTTTCGGAAAGCGATACAACAAAATAATATCTATTTTGTCCCTTGCAAGATCTCTACGTCCACCCTTCGCTAACGCAAAAAGCCTAAAACATTTCCCTTGCCAAATCAAGCAAAGTTTCTTTCTCATTAATCTCCGGATTTTCTAGCACTCTTTCCAAAAGTTCGTTTAAAACCTTTCCCATTTGCTTACCCGCTGGAAATCCTGCCTCAATCAAATCCTTTCCAGAAACTGCCAAATCCTTTAGAGAAAATGCAACCTGGTTTTCAAGTTCCTTATCAATTCGGCCTTTAAACTCAGAAAGATTTTCTATCCATTTTCCTTCCGTAAAAACATTTTCATCCCCGTCTTTCCCATAAGCGTCTGCTTGACGAAGATAAAATAAATCTTCCAAAACCTCTGGAAATGGCAAAATCTGTGTGTTATGCTTTGCGATAAATCGTCGAATGGCACTTTCTTGCCAAGTTGATTCATAATGAAACATATGATTTTCCACCAAATGTACAACGTATTTTATTGTATCATTTGGAAATCGAAGCCTTGTTAAAACATTTTTTGCGATTTTTGCACTTGGATATTCGTGTCCATGGAAAGTGTTAAAATCTTCCATAGTTTCCTTTCCATCCTTGATATAAGGACGCTTTTCAACTTTTTTTGCAGCAGGTTTTCCAATATCGTGGAAAAGTGAAGCCAGACGCAATTCCAAAGAACCCTGATTTTTAGAAGCCAAAACAACTCCGTCCAAGGCATAAATCAAATGGTCAAGAACATCAAAACTGTGAAATCCCCGAATATCCTTTTGAATAACATCTCTGCAACCTAAAAGCTCTGGAAGGAACATTTCCAAAATCCCAGTTTTTTCCATAAGATTTATAGCGATTGATGGCTTTTTAGATTTTAGCGCCTTCACAAACTCGTCTCGAAATCTTTCGATAGAAATATTTTTTGTAATGTGATTAGTGGCAGGAATAGCCTTTAGAGTTTCCTCTTCAATATCAAATCCCAGCTGGGCCGCAAATCGCAATGCACGAACAGGTCGCAATCCATCTTCTGAAAATCTTTCAAGAGGATTTCCCACTGTGCGAATAATCTTATTTTCAATGTCCTTTTCGCCACCAAAAGGGTCAACAATTTTTCCGTCAGCCAAAAATGCCGCAATAGCATTCATTGTGAAATCACGGCGAGAAAGGTCTTCTTCGATTTTTGAAGCGTATTCAACTTTGTCTGGGTGGCGCCCATCCGAATAATCTTTTTCTATGCGATAAGTGGTTGCCTCAATGC
>JAZQUR010000114.1:0-4893 GCA_045631425.1 Treponemataceae bacterium
CATAAATAAATCCTCCTTTTGTAAGTTTTGTTTTTTATATTACAAAAAAAAAAAAAATGTCAATAAAAACCCCGGAAAAATCAAAAAATTAAGATTTCTGTTGAAATATAAACTAATAAAGAAAAAATTTGACAATTCAATGAATATGTACCTATCATAAAAGGGTAGTAAGTGTTTATTACAAAAAGAAGGAATTAATTTCCAAATCAAATTTTATAGGAGTATTTATGGATTTTTCTACAAAGGATATTAGGAACGTAACCATCGCAGGGCATGGACAAACTGGAAAAACAACGCTTCTTGAGCATCTGCTTTTTGTTAGCGGCGTTATTCCTAAGCCAGAAACAACAGATTCTGGAAAAACAGTAAGCGATTATTCTTCAGAAGAAATAGAACGAAAAATTTCTGTATATGCTTCTTTATCACATATCGAAAAAAATGGAAAAATAATAAATTTCTGGGATACACCAGGTTCTGCTGACTTTGTTGGTGAAGTTATTTCTGCATTCCGTTCAAGTGAAGCTGCAACTATGCTTATCGATGGACGAAATGGTGTGCAAATTGAAACTGTAAAACTATGGCGTGACTTAGACCGTCGTAACAAACCTCGCATGATTTTCATTAATCACGCAGAAGATGACCGTGCTGATGTTGCAGCCATTGCAAAAGATGTTCACGACAAATTTTCTGTAGAAGTTTGCCAAGTTACAATTCCTATGAACAAATCTGGTAAATACGAAGGTGTAATTGACGTTCTAAACGGTAAAGCATATTTTATCCCAGAAGATGGAAAAATTGAAACTCCAGTAGATATTCCAGATGAATATCAAGACGAATATCAAAATGCATTGGGAATCTTAGCTGGTTCTGCTGCAGAAGGTGATGACGATCTTTTAGTTAAATTTATTGATGAAGGTGAATTAACTTCAGAAGAAATCGCATACGGGCTAAAAATCGCTCTAAAAAATAACCGCATCGTTCCATGTTTCTGTGCAAATGTAACAGCAAACTCAGGGCTTGTTCCTTATCTTGAATTTGTGGCAGAAATTGCTCCAAATCCAGAGGAAGCTATTGAAACAGCAACAACAAAAGATGGAGAAATTGCTTCTGTATTGGTTGGTGCAAGTGATGTAATGTCTGCTTTGGTTGTAAAAACTGCAAGTGATCAGTTCTCTGGAAAACTTTCATATATCAAAGTTGTAAACGGTTCATTACATGCAGATACTGAATATTGGAACATCCAAGATTCTAGAAAAGAAAAGATTGGTAAAATCTATAGAACTGTGGGTAAAAAACTTGTGGAAATCAAAGTTGCAAATGCAGGTGATATTTGTGTTGCTGCAAAACTTTCTAGCGCAAAAACAAGTTGCACATTGTCTGCTGCACAAGACACACTTCCATTTGTTCGCTTACGCCACCCTTATCCTATTTATTCAATGGCAGTTTCTTCTGACAACAAAAAAGATGAAGACAAAATGAGCGAACTACTTGCTGCAGCTGCTGAAGAAGATAGAACATTAACATACAAATACAATTCAGAAACAAAGCAAAACGTGCTTTCTGGAATGGGCGAACTTCATATCAGTATTTTGTTGGATCGCTTGAGAAAACAAAACAAACTTTCTATCACAACAACTGTACCTCGTGTTGCTTACCGCGAAACAATTCAGCGCAAAGCACAAGCAGAATATACTCACAAAAAACAATCTGGTGGCCACGGACAATATGGTCGCGTAGTTCTTGCTATCGAGCCTCTATCACGTGGGGATGATTACAAGTTTACAAACGCTGTTTTTGGTGGCGCTATTTCTAAAGGATATATTCCTGGTGTTGAAAAAGGTGTGAAAGAAGCAATGCTAAACGGTGTTTTGGCAGGATATCCAGTTGTTGATGTAAGCACAACTGTTCTTGACGGTAAAGAACACCCAGTTGACTCATCAGAACTTGCATTCAAAATTGCTTCACGAAATGCTTTCCGAGATGCAATGCGCCAAGCAGGTCCAATTTTGCTTGAACCAATTATGAACGTAACAATTTGGGTTGAAACAAAACTTCTCGGTGATATTATGTCTGATATTTCAGGTCGCCGTGGTCGTATTTTGGGACAAAATGATATTGGTGGAGGAATCGAAGAAATTCGTGCACAAGTTCCACAATCAGAACTTCTAAAATATGCTATTGATTTGCGTTCAATCACAAGTGGAACAGGAAGTTTCGAAACATCTTTCGACCACTACGATCCAATTTCTGGAAAAATTGCAGATGAAGTTATTGCTGCTGCAAAAGAATTTATTACTGTTCAGAATTTGGAAGAATAGTGGATTTGAATTGGTATAAAATATCAAGCTAAACAAAAACGGAGTTTCGGTAATTGAAACTCCGTTTTTTTTGTCTAAACTTGTTAATGGTTGGAAAATGTTTTTTTTACAAGCCAAGTTTTTTTTCAACTTTTTCTGTGTTTAACATATAATAAAAAAGAGTAAAGCCATTATCGTTTAATTTTTTTACGAAGACTATTTTTTTGCTATCTGGTTGAATATTTTCAGCTTTGCTTAAATATGCAGAAGCATTTTTTTTATCATTTTGGTCTAACAAAAATTGGGAATAAAGCAAGTTTGTATAAAAAGTTTCCCCTTTACCAGAAGCGTTTTTTAGAGCAACCTGAAACAATTCCTTTGCCTTCTTCTTGCTTCCGCCTCCAATTGCTGGAGCATGGAAAAACCATTGTGCCATGTTTAAGTTTCCATAACACATATTTGGATTTTTTTCTAAGGCGATTTCATAATAATTCTTTACCAGAAGCCCAATTTCCATGGCTTTAGGAATAGAATATAAACTCATGGAACAGGAAAGCAAATCACCGGCGGTAACGTAAAGCCAAGATGAAATTTCTTCTTCTTTGTGGGATTTTATCCATTTTTCCAAAATTTGACTTTGGGGAATTAGAATACATTCAATGTTGGGATGCTTTGGATTAATTTCATAAAGATAATTGAATTCTTCAAGAATCAAAAAAGTTTCTAAAATCAAAGAGCCTTGCTCAGATAAGTTTTTTTTATTTTCTTCTGAGAAAAGGTTTTCTCTGTAATTGGCAATTTTTGTTAAGGCAGTTTCTGGATTTTCGGATGTTAATTCTGGACGATAATCCATTAATTCTCTAATTGCAGTAAAATCCTTAGTTGATAAATTGTTTTCTGCAAAAACTGACATTGAAAAGGCAAAAATGCTTAAAATCATCAAAGATAAAAATGTTAGTGTTTTTTTCATGGATAATAAAATAATGAAAAATGATTTTATAAACAATAGGAAGTTTTGATTTTTATAAAAAAATAACAATTTATTAACAAAAAAAAGCTGCCTAAAATCGAAGATAACTTCAAAATTAGACAGCTTACGAAAAACTTTAATCAGCTAGATAAAGAAATTAGTTTCTTTCTAGTTTTAGAGTTTTTGTAGGTTGATCACAAACTTCTGCTGGACCGTAGTATTGGATTGCACCTGGATATAGGTAATCTGTGTTGATTGCCCATTCATCTCTGTGTGCTGCGTATTCTTTGAATGGTTTTCCATCAAGTTCTACTAGAGCTTTTCTGATAACTGGCTTTTTAGAACCGTGGCGTTGTTCCATGTTCATCATCATTGTTAGTGGGATACCACCAGCAACCCATTCGTTTGCAGGAGCTGTTAGGTTACGAACTGATGATAGGTAACCAGTTACACCAGAAGCGATTAGAACAAATGCGTTGTAACCTAGAGCGTAACAGTAGTCTGCATCGAAGTTTGATGGGAATGCACAACGTCCTTCATAACCGAAGAAGTGACAGTATGCACTGAATTTACCTTTGTATGTTCCTTCTTTTTTCATTTCTGCAAGACGAGCTTCTACAGATAGAGAAAGAAGTTTTTCTGTTTCAATACGAGAAACTTGTACGTTTCCGTGTGGGTCACGGTCAGCTAGGAATTGAGCTGCGATAGCTTCTGGTAGTGAATCAAATGTTGCAAAAGAATCTGCTGTTAAGTTTGATTTTAGCCAATCTTTCTTTTGTGCGAATGTTGAAAGTGCGTTGAATTCATCAGCTTTAAGAGCCATTTTGTCGTTAAGTTCAGCGATAAGAACTTTCATTTCTGGGATAAATTCAACAAGTCCTTCTGGAATAAGGATAACACCGAAGTTACCAGCTGTTTCAGCACGTTTTGCAATAACTTTTGCAATGTCGTCTGTGATTTGGCGTAGAGTCATTTTTTTAGCTTCTACTTCTTCAGAAATCAAACAGATGTTTGCTTGTGTTTGAAGTTCACATTCTAGAGCGATGTGAGAAGCTGAACGACCCATAAGTTTGATAAAGTGCCAGTATTTTTTTGCAGAGTTAGCATCTCTTTCGATGTTTCCGATTAATTCAGAATATGTTTTACATGCTGTGTCAAAACCGAATGATGTTTCGATTAAGTCATTCTTTAAGTCACCGTCGATAGTTTTTGGACAACCGATAACTCTTGTAGAGATTCCTTCAGCTACAAAGTGTTCTGCAAGAAGAGCAGCGTTTGTGTTAGAGTCATCACCACCGATGATTACGATAGCGTCTAGACCTAGTTTTTTTGCTGTTGCTGCAGAAGCTGCATATTGTTCAGGAGTTTCGATTTTTGTTCTACCAGAACCAATGATGTCGAATCCACCAGTGTTTCTGTATGCGTCCATTAGTTTGTCGTCGATTTCTACGTAGTCAGCATCGATTAAACCTGATGGACCACCTAAAAATCCGTATAGAGAAGAAGCTTTGTTAGCTTTTTTGATACCGTCATAAAGACCAGCGATTACGTTGTGTCCACCTGGAGCTTGTCCACCAGAAAGAATTACACCAACTTTGATTTGTTTTGCAACGTCAGGATTTGCAC
>JAZQUR010000115.1:0-11319 GCA_045631425.1 Treponemataceae bacterium
TCAAAAACAAATAATTTAGGATTTAGAAATTCTAAAGGATCATTAGTCTTTGATAAAGAACTTAATCGTAATGAATTGCTATTGATAATTTTACAAGCAGAATCTAGTGTTGTGTAATGATACAACAAAGAATCAACATAGAAATTATCAGTAAGAAGTTTTTTAATGTTATTTGTTTCCATAAATAAAATTTCCTTTGTGTAATTTTTCAACTCAATACAGAGTTGTTAATTAGAGTATATGAAAAACTTATATTCGATTTTAAGAAAATATTAGAAATATTTAACGAAAATCTTTTAATAGTCGCAATATATTTCAAACTTTGTTGGTTGTATTAGCTTAAATCACTAAATCTTCCTCAATCAAACTAAAATTTCTTCATGCCAAATATGGAAAAACCTATTATTTCCTAAAATGGTTTCTATTATGCACTTTTCATTTTCTGTGAATATTTTTAAACCAAGCATATTGCAAAAACCAATGATGTCGCCGCCGAAAATGTGAAAATATGTATAATCATGAAGGTAGGAATAATAAATATCCACTGTGATTTTTTGTATGCCGCACATTTTTGCAGTTTTAATCATTTTTTCCTTTGGTGATTCAGTGAGTTTTTTCACCACTTCTTTGCCAAAATCAATTCCAAATTTTATAGTCACCTTATGTTTATCATTCAAAGATGAAACATCTACTATAATTTTTCCAATAAAAGCCATGGTTTCAATTGTTGTGTTTTTGCTCATAAAAAGCCTCCTAGTAATTTTGATTTATAACTAGACCCTAAAATGTTTTCTATTCGATGTTAAGAAAAAAAATGTAGTTTTTCATTTTGTTTATTCATTTTTACAGATAAATGAATATTTAATATTGTTAGAAATATTGGAGCTAGTCCTGTAATAAACGCCAAAAGAATATCAAGTCTATCATTTTCCAAAGCTTTTCTAATTTCAGTAAGTGAATAAATTATTTCTTCCATGGAACACCTCTTTTTTAGTTTCATTATGATTTAGCAAAAAAAGGATAGAGACAAATTAGTGTTTTAGTAGGTTTCAATTATATTTTGATTAGAAAAAAATTAGATTGATAGCTTGTGTTTTTATTAGATTAATTAAGCGCCATCCAACAAATTGACAAATAAACTTCCAACATTTTTGCTTTATCAGGAATATTGCAGTTTAACATAAAAATCTTTGTTACCTAAGGTAACATACAACACGTTACACACGGTAACAAAGGAATGTTACTCATAGTAACAAGAGTACAATCAATATATTAACGTTTGTTGAAGAGTGAATTTATATACAGTCAGCAAAAAATATGTTATATTTAAATAGTTGGAGGAAAAGTTATGCCTTGTATTTCTAGTTTTTATGGACTGTTAATTTATATGTATGGGGATGATCACAACCCACCTCATTTTCACATAAATTTTGGTGGAGAATGGTCTATTTGTGATTTAGAAGGCAATATTATTGAAGGCAATTTACCTCCTTCAAAACAAAAATTAATAATTGCTTGGGCTGAACTACATCATGACGAATTACTTGCGAATTGGGAACTTGCAAAGAATAAAGAGACGCTTGTAAAAATAATGCCATTACAGTAGAGGTCGAAATGAATCCAATATGGACTGTCAAAAGTGTGAAAGCTTTGGAAAATTACAAATTACTAATAACCTTCGAGCAAAATATCAAAAAAATTTTTGATATGAGGCCTTATCTCCAATATTCAATGTATAAACCTCTGGAGGATATTACATTATTTAATTCTGTTAGTACAAACGGTCAGACAGCAGTGTGGAATGATGAAATTGATATTGCACCAGAAACTCTTTTCGAAAACGGAACTTTATACAACTAAAATCCCAAAATCTATTCAAAATTTTTATATCGGAAATTACTTAACATTTTGATAATTTTACTTGACGATTTGATAATTGAGAGTTATATTTAAATCAGAGAGGATGCGAAAATGACAAACTTAATGGGAGAAAAACTCCGAATGCTTATTGCAGAACGAGGAGTTAGTCAAAAGGAGTTGGCTCAAAAAGCAGGTGTAACCGAAGCTGCTATTTCTCATTATATTAATGGAGATCGTTCCCCAAGAGGCGCGATTTTGCTAAATATTGCCAATGCTTTAGGTACAACAACTGATTTTTTGTTGTCAGTTTCAAAATCAGAGAAAACCAACACATCAGAAAATGAAATAGAAAATTGCTATAAGCTTTTGGCAAAAAATATCAATCAAGTTAGTTTTGAGCAAAAGCAACGATTTTTAAAATTACTTTTGCAAGGAGGATAGATAAACACTTCTCCTAAAATAGCGTCGAAGTGTTTATCCCTAAAGTTTGCGTTGCAAACTTTCATATAAAATGCTGTTTTTCACTGCGTTACAAAACAGTGTAAAAAAGTTTAATCGAAAGTTGAAACTTTCTCATAAACTTTTTTTAGGAGGATAGATGCGTTATGAACAAATAGAAAAAATTGTAGATGAAATGTATGAAGACCTAGATTTTGCAGAATTTCCAGTAGACGTCTTCAAATTATGCCAGAAATTACAAATTAATTTAATCAAATATTCAAATATCGAATCAGAACTTTTAAGCTTTTTATCAAATGATGGATTTACAATTTTAGACAAAGAAAACAGACAGTACAAAATATTTTACAATGATTTTATGCCAGACGAAAAAATTAGATTTACAATAATGAGAGAAATTGGCCATATAATGCTTGACCACAAAAAACATAACAAAAAAAACGAAAAAGAAGCGAATATTTTTGCAAAATTTGCATTAGCGATAATAGAAAAAAAACTTGTATTAAGAGAGGTTTCCTAAAAATGAAAATATTTAATATCAGTCTATTTGATAAATACGGTACAAATAGACGTTAAAAAAAATTATCAATAATTGCGTTGCTTTATTTGATAAAAAAATAAGCCTTCAAGTTTACGGCAATAAACTCAAAGGCTTTCGAACAACACGTGGTTGCTACTAATCTAAAAACCAATATACCACGTAAATAACCGTTTGTTCAAGCAAAATCTATATTTATTTATGAGGTATAAAAATGAATACTTCCAATATTTCAAATCTAAAGGGCTCTGTTAATGTAACAGTCCACAAAAATTATCTAAAACACGATAACACATCTTCCTACGCAAAAGTTCAAAGAACAACCGCCGGAATGAATAACGTGATTGCGAAAGTCCTAAATAAAACAAAGTTGTTTGATGAAGCATCTTTAGTGGCTTCTGCAATGCTTTTCAAAAATGCAATATTAGAATTGCTAGAGCAGGGGATTTCTATAAATCTTTTAGAACTTGGAACACTTTATCCAAGTGCCCAAGGAAATATTGATAACCTAAATCCCAATTTGTCTGAAATTCCAGATTTAACCTTGGGATTTTCACCTTCCCAAGAAGCACTTCAAGCTATAAGCAAGGCAGAAATTGGAATGGCACAAGTGGAAGAAACTCTACCAGTAATTTTAAGCATAGAAGATCTTTCTACTCACAAAACAGATTACACAGTGAGCTTAAATATGCCAATTCGAATCCGAGGAAGAAGACTAAAAATTGCTGGAGAAGAAGAGGAAGTAGGCTTATATTTTGCACCAATGGATGCAGAGGGAAATTATGACAAATCAGAAGCCAACTGGGTTAGAATCAGCTCCGATAACTTTTTTAAGAATACAGCTTCATATCTAGAAGTCATCTTAAAAGAAAACCTAATTTCTGGTCAAACCTACTTTCTAGTGATAAAAACAGCTTCCGGTCGCGGTTGCCGAATCAACAAATCTGTCCGAACTCTAGTTCACGATATTCCTATCACAGTAGTGTAAAATGATTTTCTCCCTATGTGGATTTTGGCTGCATTGGGAGAAAATAATGCTTTGAAAAGTGTTTTATTTAAAAATCAACGGATATTTTTCGGGATTTTCTAATGACCCATACTCAATATCAACATCTAAATCTTGCCAATGAAGATTTTTTGAAAAATCCACCTCAACATTTGCAATCTGTCTGATAGTTGCACTCTGAAATGCAGGGTAATCATCATTACTAATAAAATATTCAGTTTCGTTTAATAAAATCCATAAACCAAAAGGAGAAATATTTGTTACTTCAACCATATTTTTAGTTTTTTGCAAAGTGCTTGTTCCAAAACTCATTAATTTGCTCCTCTCTCTCTTGTATTGTATTTAAAATTCGTGTTACTTCTTGGTTGGATAAATTTATAACTTTAGCAACCTCAATTTTAGGTTCTAACCAAACTTTCATTTCTCCGTCTGATGACGATATATGTATATGGCGTCGAGTTTCTTCTCTAGAGAAAAAATAATATCTAAAAGGCCCATCAATAAAAACTGTTGGCATAATATTTCCTCCACATATAAATATATACCTATTTTGATGTTTTTACTAGATTTGTTTTCACGTAGCACCCTCAATCTTACCGAAAACTAAGATTTTCCCAAAACAAATCTAACAATTTGATAATAGACTTCTAACAAAAAAACTTTACTATGTCAGCATATTCCTTGTGCAGGAGATGTTTGTTATGACAGAAGAGCAATTTTTATCAATTTTTAAGACATCACGTGATTTTATTCACGATTTCAATAATTTTTTAGAATGTAATAAAAAATTGCAAAATTACAATAGAAGTGCGGCGTTGGGATTTTTAAATAATATTACAAATGAATATCAAAACGAAATAAACATCTTTGGACAATTTTTTGATGGTGATCAAACAATATCTTTTGCATATTTTTCAGATTACGAAATACAAGCCCAGCTAAAATATTTGTGCATTCATATTCCTGTTTACTCGCTGATAAAAAAAGGCGAAGCAGACTTAGCAAAAAAAGTATTTAACTGGATTATGGAGATGTGAAACCCATTAAAATTTGAATATCCTGTCACATAATTAGCATTTTCCTTATATATTATTGATTTTTCACCCCATATAAGATAAAATTAACCAAATATACTTTGGGAGTGTCGCACATGTCACGAAAACTTAACAACATTCTTGTTACTGGTGGAGCTGGTTTTATCGGTTCTAACTTTATTCACTATCTTTTTGGGCTTTCTACAGCTGAAGGCAATTTATTTGATGATGCAAACTTTGCTGGAAAAGTTGTAAACGTAGACTGTTTAACTTATGCAGGCAATCTTGAAAGTCTTGCTGATATCGAAAAAAAATATGGTGGTGAACGCTACTTTTTTGAAAAAGTTGATATTTGTGATCGTGAACAAATCGAACGCATCTTCAAACAATATGACATCGACACTGTTATCCACTTTGCAGCAGAAAGCCATGTTGACCGTTCTATCCTAGGTCCAGAAGCTTTTATGAAAACTAATGTTATGGGAACATTCACATTACTTGATGTTGCTCGAAACTACTGGAAAAAAGAAGATGGCTCAATTCGTGACGATGTATTATTTCATCACATTTCTACAGACGAAGTTTACGGTTCTCTTGGAGAAACAGGATATTTCTTGGAAACAACTCCTTATGATCCACGCTCCCCATATTCTTCAAGTAAAGCAGGTTCTGACCACGTTGTAATGGCATATTATCACACTTATGGTCTCCCTATCACTTTATCAAACTGTACAAATAACTATGGTCCTTACCAATTCCCAGAAAAATTACTCCCTCTAATGATTTCAAATATTCGTGACGGAAAAAATCTTCCTGTTTATGGAAAAGGCGATAATATCCGCGACTGGATTTATGTTGAAGATCACAACCGTGCAGTTTGGCTCATTGTAAAAGACGGAAAAACTGGTGAAAAATATAATATCGGTGGCGAAAACGAATGGCAAAATATCAAATTGCTTCACAAAGTAATCGAATTGACAGCTGCTGAAACTGGAAAATCAGCTGAAGATGTTGAAAAAACAATTACTTACGTAAAAGATCGTCCTGGCCACGATAAACGCTATGCTATCGATTGTACAAAAATCAAAAACGAACTTGGTTGGGAACGCAAAATGACCTTTGAACAAGGATTGCTTGCCACAATCAAATGGTACTTAAATAATCCTGAATGGGTAAATAATATTCTATCAGGTGATTACAAAAACTGGATTTCAAAAAACTACACAGACCAAGGAAGATAATTCTAATTCAGAATTATGAATGCAGAATTTGAATTGGAGATAGTTTGAAAAAAGATAATTTAATTGCTGACAAATCAAAGGCTTTTGCTCTAAGAATTATCGAATTATATAAATATTTGACTTTAGAGAAAAAAGAGTTTGTTTTGGCAAAACAATTATTACGTTCAGGAACTAGCATAGGTGCAAATGTAAGAGAATCAATAAGGGCTCAGTCTGCGGCTGACTTTTATGCAAAATTGACGATTTCATTGAAAGAAGCCGAAGAATCTTCTTATTGGTTGGAATTGTTAAAGGAAAGTGGATATATAGACGAAGAAAAATTCAATAGTCTATATTCTGATTGTGAAGAAGTTATAAGAATTTTAGTAAAAATTCTAAAAAACACAAAAAAATAATTCTGAATCCCAAATTCTTAATTTTTTTGAATTCTGAATTCCGAATTCTGAATTATAAAAAAAACGGAGTTTTTTTATGAAAGGAATAATTCTTGCTGGTGGAAGCGGTACTCGTCTTTACCCTATTACAAAGGCTGTTTCAAAGCAGATTTTGCCACTTTATGACAAGCCAATGATTTATTATCCTCTTTCTGTTTTGATGTTGGCTGGTATCAATGAAGTTTTGATTATTTCTACACCTCGTGATATTTCTTGTTTTCAAGAACTTTTTGGTGATGGCGCTTGGCTTGGTATGAAATTTGAATACGCTGTTCAAGATAAACCTCGTGGGCTTGCAGATGCATTTATCATTGGGAAAGATTTTATAGGTGATGATTCTGTTGCTCTTGTTTTGGGTGACAATATTTTCTATGGACAAAGTTTTACATCAACACTAAAACGTGCCCGTGAAACTGTTGAAAAAAACAATGAAAGCGTGATTTTTGGGTATATGGTAAAAGACCCAACAGCTTACGGTGTTGTAGAATTTGACAAAACTGGAAAGGTTTTAGGAATTGAGGAAAAACCTGAAAATCCAAAATCAAATTACGCTGTTCCGGGGCTTTATTTTTATACAAATGATGTTGTAAATATTGCTGCAAACGTAAAACCTTCTGCTCGCGGTGAAATAGAAATCACTTCTATCAATAACGAATATTTAGGTCGTGGGGAACTTTCTGTTGAGCTTTTAGGTCGTGGTATGGCTTGGCTTGATACAGGAACTTATGACGGACTTTTGGAAGCAAGTAACTTTATCGCCACAATTCAAAAGCGTCAAGGAATGTACGTTTCTTGTATCGAAGAAATTTCATACAGAAATGGTTGGCTTACAAAAGATCAACTTTTGAACTTGGCCAGCGGCTACAAAACCGAATACGGTGAATATCTAAAATACATTGCAGAGAATAATTAAGAATTAAGAAATTAAAATTAAGAATGAAACGGAATCTAATTCTTCATTCTTAATTCATAATTCTTAATTAAAAAAACGGGGTTTTTTTATGGCTTTTACTTTTGAAAAGTGTTTTACATCTGACGGTTTAGAAATCGAGGGACTTTATCAAATTCAACCAAAAGTTTTTGGTGATTCTCGTGGATATTTTCTAGAAAGTTATAGCGAAAAGGATTTTTTTGAGGCAGGCTTAAAAATGAAGTTTGTTCAAGATAATCAGTCAAAATCTTCTAAAGGTGTTTTGCGTGGACTTCACTTTCAAACACTTCATCCACAAGGAAAACTTGTTCGTTCTTTGCAAGGTCAAGTTTATGATGTGGCTGTGGATTTGAGAAAAGGCTCAAAAACTTTTGGTAAATATTTTGGCGTTGTTTTAGATGCTGAAAAGCAAAATCAGTTTTATATTCCAGAGGGATTTGCTCACGGATTTTTGGTTTTAAGCGACGAAGCAATTTTTGCATATAAGTGTACCGATTTTTATCATCCTGAAGATGAAGGCGGTTTGATGTGGAACGATGCAGCAATCGGAATTGATTGGAAATCTGTTGCTGGGGATGTTGAGCCGCTTTTATCTGAAAAAGATACAAAACATCCTGCTTTTGATGAAAATAAAAGCTATTTTGACATTTCTGGTAAGTGGAATAACTAGGCATTTGGGAGTTAGACATGGTTTGGTTGATTGGAGTAAAAGGTATGCTTGGAAGCGAGATAGCTCGCCAGCTTACTGAAAATTCTATTGAGTTTGTTGGAACTGATATTGATGTAGATATTACTTCTTATGAAGCTTTATCAGCTTTTGCTTCTAACAAATCTATAAAATGGATTATAAACTGTGCTGCTTATACTGCAGTAGATTTGGCTGAATCTAATGAGGAACTTTGTGGAAAGCTAAATGCTGTTGCACCGGGAAATATTGCAAGAGTTGCTAAAGAAGTTGGCGCAACTGTAATTCATATTTCTACTGACTATGTTTTTGACGGAACTGGTGATTCTCCTCGAACTGAGGATATGGCTGTTGCGCCGATTGGTGTTTACGGCAAAACAAAAGCTGATGGTGAAAAAGCAGTTGTCAACAACGCTGAGAAATATTATATCCTTCGTACAGCATGGCTTTATGGCTGGGCTGGAAAAAACTTTGTTTATACAATGCTTCGCGCAATGAATAAAAATCCTGCTGTAAAAGTTGTTGCTGATCAAAAAGGAACTCCAACTTTTGCTGGTGATTTGGCTGGTGTTATTATCAAACTTATCAATGCTGAAAACCCTATTGAATATGGTGTTTACCATGTTACAGACCTTGGGGAAATTACTTGGTGGGATTTCACAAATGAAATCAAGGCACAGGGAATTAAAACTGGTTGGATAACTGATATTGGTAAAAACTGTGTTGTAAACTCTTGTACAACAGATGAATATCCGACTCCGGCAAAACGTCCTGCGTATTCTGTTTTGAGCAAGGATAAAATTCAAAAAGCGCTAAACATGAAATTGCCAGATTGGAAGGAAAGTTTGACAGTTTTCTTGGAAAGTCCGCTTTTTGACAAAACCAGATTAGACTAATTTTCTATATCAAATACAATCCCATACAAAACTCAGCATACTCAAATCATCTTTGAGTGTGCTGAGTTTTTTTGTTTTCAACGATAACTTTCCATCCCTCTCTTACAAATCATCCGTACAAATTTCCTTGACATATCTCCTATATGATGTTAAACTATACTTAAATGAATTTAGTAATACTTAACTTACATCACCATCATTCTCATTGCAAATAGGCAGCAGATGTTGTGTGTATATAAATTTTGTATCAACAAAAGCCGCCTTCTATTTTTGAAGTGTGGCTTTTTTTTTAACCTAGGCAAATATCCGACTTTCAAAAGCAAGCCGAAAGCCAAGCCTAGAGTTCCATTCCTTACAGGAGGCTTATTATGGAAAAATTAAAGATTTTGTTAGCAAAAGGAAGAATCTACGAATCTGTATATGAATTACTAAAAGATGTTGGAATCTCTATCAATCTTCCAGATAGAACTTACTTTCCTACAACCAATCAAAAAGACTTAGCATTTCAAGTTGTAAAGCCACAAATCGTTAGCAATCTTTTGGCAAACGACAAAGCTGATGTGGGCTTCGCTGGAAAAGACTGGGTTTACGAAAATGGCGTAGAAGATGATGTTGTAGAAATCATGGATTTAGGATTTGATGGCGTAAAAATCGTGGCTGCTATCCCAGATTCTGTTGACTACGAAAAACTACTAAAAGGCAATGTTACAATCGCCACTGAATATCAAGTTTTGAGCAAAAAATGGCTTGAATCAAAAAAAATTGACGGAACAATCTTTAGAACTTGGGGAACAAGCGAAGGTTTCGTTCAAGATAACGAAGATTCCATCGCACAAATCCTAATTGATAACACATCAACAGGTTCTTCTTTGAAAGCAAATCGTCTAAAAATTGTTGATGTTTTGATGGAATCATCAACTAGAATGTACGCATCAAAAAAAGCAATGGCAGATCCTGAAAAGAAAAAGAAAATCATGGAACTAAAAATGCTTTTTGAAGCTGTTCTTGACGCACGTGACAGAGTTATGCTTGAAATGAACGTAACTCGCGGACGTTTCGAGGCTCTTGTAACTGGCCTTCCATCTATGAAAAGCCCAACTATCTCTCCACTTTATGGTGATGATGGTTATGCTATCAAAATTGCTGTGAAAAAAAGTGAAGTACCAACCCTTTTACCAAAACTAAAAGAACTTGGCGCTACAGATATTCTTGAATACGACTTGAGAAAGGTTTTGCCATAAGGCGCGATAGAGGTTTGTATGGAACGTATTGCAACCATTGAAAGAAAAACTGCTGAAACACAGATTTCTCTTACTATCAATCTTGATGGAACAGGCAAATGTGATATGAAGAATCCCATCGGATTTTTTAATCATATGTTAAATTCTTTTTGTAAGCATGGTCTTTTTGATATTTCGGGCTCTCTGCAGGGTGATTTGGAAGTTGATCAGCACCACTTAATCGAGGATACTGGAATCGCTTTGGGGATGGCTTTTGCAAAGGCATTGGGTGATTGCGCTGGAATTTTCCGCTCTGGCTCTTGTTTATATCCTATGGATGAATGTTTGAGTCAAGCTGCTGTTGATTTTGGAGGTCGCCCTTATCTGGTTTGCAATGCGGAACTTTCTGGAATGCCGTTGGTTAGCATTAATCAAGATGGAAAGGAAGCCAGTTTTCAGACAGACTGTTTTGAAGATTTTTGGCAAGGTTTCGTAAGTACAGCTCGATGTAACTTGCATCTTGATATTTTGCGGGGGAGAAGCGACCACCACAAGATGGAGGGGCTTTTCAAAGCTGCTGCCCGTGCTATTCGACAAGCAGTAGAGTTGGATGCGCGACGCGGCAGTACTATCCCGAGCACAAAAGGGATAATTGTTTAATTCAGAATGCAGAATTTAGAATTATTTAGTTTGTACGAAAACTAAACTTATTTTCAAAAAATGAAGGTTTTTGAATAAGTCTTTTTTAATTCCGAATTCTGCATTTTTTTGATTTTTAATTAGATTGACTCCGAATTCTGAATTTCCTTTACTTGTTCAATAGTAAGCCCAGTCCCTTGTGCAACTTGTTCTAGAGAAAATCCCATTTTTATGAAGTTCTTAGCAGTTTCAATTTTAGCTTGTTCAGCACCCTGAGATATGCCCTGTGCAATACCCTGGGAAATACCATCAGCAACACCAGCGTTGTAGCCTCTTTTTTCTGCATCCTGTTCTGCTAAACCCCAAGCCATATAAT
>JAZQUR010000116.1:0-16276 GCA_045631425.1 Treponemataceae bacterium
CTCTTTACCTCCAAAGAGTGCTCTTTTTTTTGCAAAAAAAATAAAAAAAATACTCATAAAATCTTACATATTTCTCAAAAAATTCAGCCCCCAAAAAGTAAAATTTGACAGATAAATATTTATATAATAAGATATTGTGTAAAGAAATTCAGTTTAATACACTTTACCAAAGGGGAAATATGAAAAACATAAAGAAAATTTTGTTAGCATTATTTGTAGTGATTTTTTTCAGTCTAATTTTATGTGTTGGCTGTAAAAATGCTGCCGGTGGAGAAGATCCTCTTCCAGAACAAAATCAAACTACTGATCAAAATATTAATCAAAATATTCAAACTCCACCTAATTATGATACATCTAAATGGAAACTAGGTGCTACTGTTACATCAAATGGCGTTCAATTTGCAGTTTACTCAAGAAACGCAACTCGAATCATGCTTGAAATTTATGATGAAGCATATGGAAAAGACGCAAAATACGAATATTGGATGGAAAAAGATTCTGATGATATTTGGCGCGTAACTGTTGAAGGCGCTGGTCACGGAACACTTTATGCATTCCGTGCATGGGGACCAAACTGGGAATATAACGAAAATTGGAAACGTGGAAATAGCATGGAAGGTTATATATCCAACGTTGATAGTAACGGAAACCGTTTTAATCCAAACAAAGTTTTATTTGACCCTTACGCAAAAGAACTTACCCACGACAAATCAAATCCTACTGTTTTAGGTGACAAAAATGCTGGGATGTTTGGAACAGGTTACGGACTTTCAGAATTAGACACAGGAAAATACGCTCCAAAATCTATTGTAATCGATGATAATACAGAAACTGGAACTCAGTCACAAATTCCTCAAGAAAAAGCTATTATTTATGAAGCACACGTTCGAGGAATTACAAAACATCCATCATCTGCAAGTCTTGAAACTATTTTGTCAGGAATAGAAGGATTTGATGCTGTAGAAAATATTCCTGCTGAATACCAAGGAACTTACAAAGGTGCAGGAATGTTGGCTCCTTATCTTAAAGCTCTTGGTGTAAATACAATCGAACTTTTACCAGTACACGAATCTGATAATGATGGAAACCCTGAGAATGCTCCAGGCGGAAACTATTGGGCTTATATGACTTATGGATATTTTGCTCCAGACCGTCGTTATTCTTATGACAAATCCCACGGTGGACCTACAAAAGAGTTCAAAGAAATGGTAAAAGCCTTCCACGATGCAGGGATGGAAGTTTATCTTGACGTAGTTTTCAACCACTCTGGTGAAGGCGGCACTTGGGGAGATGATGCTGACTCAGCTGAACTCACCTTTATGCGTGGTTTAGATAACAGTACATACTATTGCTTAACAGATGGAAATAAAAAATACTGGGAAACAACAGGTTGTGGAAATAACCTACAATGTGACAATCCAGTTGTTAGAAAACTTATCCTAGACTCTCTAAATTATTGGATTGATGAAATGGGTGTTGACGGTTTCCGCTTTGACTTAGCACCAGTTTTAGGTCGCGAAGAATTTTACGGCTCTTGGAATTTCAATCAAAATGCTAAAACAATTACAGACATTGCACAACTTGGCTACGAAAAAAATATCGAAATGATTGCAGAAGCTTGGGATTGCCAGTGGCCAGAGGGCTACCAAGTTGGACAATTCCCTATTCACTGGGGAGAATGGAACGGACGCTTCCGTGATGCCATCAGAAGTTATGTTGGTTCTGGAAATTGGGGTTCTATGGGTGATTTTATCTACGGTGATGAAGCTAATTTCAATGATCAAGGTGGACCTCAAAAATCTGTAAACTTTGTTGTTGCCCACGACGGATTTACTCTTGCAGACTTGTGTAGCTACGACGGAGCTGGAAATGCACAAAACTCTTTGCTACAATGGCCATTCGGTCCAAGTGACGGAGGAAATGATGCTAAAAACAATCTAAGCTTCGGAACAGACCCAATAGACAAACGACGTGCTGCTCGTAACTATATCGCAATTCAAATGATGAGCCGCGGTGTTCCTATGATTGTTTGGGGAGATGAATTCTCTCGTACACAAAACGGAAACAACAATCCTTACAATATCGACTCTGTTGCAACTTGGTCAAACTACAACATGATTAATACAAAATCACCTCATACTGTTTCTACAGGTGGCGGTGGTTCATATCATAATAACTTTGGAACATTTAATAATGCTGAAAATGTAAACGGAAACTTCATGTTTATGAAGTATATGTTAAATCTTCGAGCAAAAGAACCAGCTCTAAATCAAAAAGATTATGATTCTGTAGGTTATTATTACGAATCCCCTAACGACTGGAAAGGTGCCACAAGAGTCCATATTGACGGAAGCGCAGTTTCTGGCGGAAGCGATTATCTTCTTATGATGAATATGACAGGTGGCGACGTTGATTTTACAATTCCATCTCCAGAAACTGGAAAAAAATGGATTTGTATTGTTGATACACAATACTATTTTGAAACAAATTTCAACTGTTGGAACGAAAACTCAGCCTATGATAAAAATACATACGAAGTAAAACCATGGTCAGTGGTTATCTTCAAAGAAATGTAAACAATTAAAAAAAATGTGAGATAAGGGCGTTTTCTATGGCCCTTACCTATCTCAATTTCTCAAAGCACTCTTACCTCCAAGAGTGCTTTTTTTTCGCCACCAAAAACCAAAAACCAAAAACCAAAAACCAAAAACCATAATCCAACAACACACAACCCCCAAACCACAAAAAAAGCCTCTTACCAATTTGGCGAACCAAACTGATAAAAGGCTTTCAAAAAATCTTCGATTACAAGTCTAAAAACTTGCAACCAAGATTAATATGTTTTACAAATAGCTTCAAAAGATTCAACTTTTAGAGCTGCTCCACCAATCAAACCACCGTCAATATCAGGACAGTTTAGAAGGTCTTGAGCGTTTTCTGGTTTCATTGATCCACCGTATTGAATAATTACGCCATCAGCAACTTCTTTTGAATACAATTTAGCAATATGATCACGACAGAATTTGTGGATTGCTTGAGCATCTTCTGGAGTAGCTGTTTTACCAGTACCAATAGCCCAAACTGGTTCGTAAGCGATTGTTACGTTTTTCATTTGTTCAGCTGTTACACCAGAAAGACCAGCAGAAAGTTGGAATGCACAAACTTTTTCAGCATTTCCAGCTTCACGGTCAGAAAGAAGTTCACCAATACAAAGAACAACTTCCATACCTTGTTCTAGAGAACGTAGAACTTTTTTGTTGATTAATTCATCTGATTCACCAATTTCGTGGCGGCGTTCTGAGTGACCAAGAATAACAACATTACAACCAATGTCTTTTAACATTTCACAAGAAACTTCACCAGTGTGAGCACCATTTCCTGTAGCTGCAACGTCTTGAGCACCAAGAAGAATATTTGAACCTTTTACAACTTGAGCAACTGCATCAAGATATACATAAGGAACACCAATCATGTATTTATTTTTACCATCTTTTAGAGCTTCTACAAGACCTTTTGCAAGTTCAAGAGCTTCAGCCTTGTTTTTGTTCATTTTCCAGTTTCCAGCAATGTAATACTGTCTAGCCATTTTCATTCTCCTATTGTGAATGTGGAACAAACCACGAATATTTCTATAAAATTATACAAATTTATAAAGTCAATTTCAAGTGCATAATTAACTTTAAATTTTTTGGAGCAACCTTTTACCCTTTGTTCCAGCCAAACGGGGTTCGGTAACCCTCATCCTCCTCGCAAAAGCAAAAGACTTTTGCTGCGGTGAACGGCTTCGCCGCCCCTAATGTCTGGGCTAAGCTACTCCAAAAACAAAAAAAATAGATTTTTATCAATTACTATTGAATATTCTAGTAAATTACAGCAACTTGTCCAGCAGGAATTGTCATTGTAGCAACACCTTTTTTTACCTTACATTTGATATTATGTGCTTTATCTTTATAAGTTCCATTAGGTAAACCAATTTCAAAAGAAATTTTTGCTTCACCTTCAGCAGATGCATTAATAATAACAGCCCCCTTTTCACCACGTTTAATAACTAAAACACTAGTGTTTCCAGGATTGATAAATGTTTCATCTTCACCAACCATAGCAGTACGGAATTTATTTACAGCAGCAACTTCAGGATGCATAAATTGGTCATTTCCAACATCACCAATTTTAGATACATTAGGGAATTGAGTTGCTTCTGGTCCTTGAGGACGGCTAAAGAATAATGGAGTTCCACCAGCACGAGCTGTAATAATTGCCCAACCCAATCTAATTTGTTCATTAGTTAAACCAGCAGTTTCGCCTTCATTTGCGTAAGAATCATGAGATTCAACCCAAGTAACTAATTTATCAGCAGTAGCAGCAATATTCCAAGTAGGTAAACCTTTTGCGCTTAATTTTCTATTCTTTACAGCACTTCTTACCATAGCACCATAATTACTTGCTGTAACAGCAATATATTCGGCATAGTCCCCTTCTCTAGAATTTGTAGCCTGAAGAATTTCTCCATACATGAACAAATCATCACAATCAAGAGTTTCCCCATTTAATGCTTTTCTTCCAGTAAAAACAGGCCAGAAGTCATTTTCAGGACTATATTCATCTTTAGGATCATCTGGTAAACCAATATGTTTTGCTGTATCGTAACGGAATCCGTCTACACCTAATGAAATCAACTCTTTGATATATTCCATAAAATAAGCTTGGAATAATGGACTTTCAGTGTTTACATCTGGTAAACCACCCATTTTAGCTGTTGTACATTCCAATCTGTCACTGTAGCCACGGATGTTGTGATCACTATTTTTGTGGAACATTTTATCTAAACCACCAACAGCTTCCACAAATTCAGGAGCAAGTTGGTCTAGTTCTGTTGTAGTATGATTTGGAAGAACGTCAACTAAAACACAAAGTCCGTATTCTTCTGCTTTTTTACACATACTAACAAATTCTTCACGAGTACCCATTTGATAGTTACCGATTTTCCAATCAGTTGGCTGATAGTGGAAATACCAGTTTCCTGTACCATCTTTACTAGAAATACTTAATCCACCATTATCCCCAACAACACAAGTATTTGCTGGTGAAGTTTGAATAGCTGTAAATCCAGCTTCTGCAATTGCAGGAATATTTTCTTCAATAGTCTTAAAAGACCAGCACCAACATTGAAGAATTGTTCCATTTTGAATTTTTTCACGATTTTGCGCATTTAAGTTTACGCTCAAAAGTAAAAATGCAAGACAAATTAACAAAGCTTTCTTTTTCATTAAATCCTCCAAAAATCTTTGTAATATACAATTTTATTTTCTACAGTACATCATTATAGATGATTTTAGAATATTTTTCAAATTATCTTTAAATTAATGGATAAAGTAGTTTTTTAATGCTAATATATTCCTATGGAAAATATGGAAATCTCAACTTCGAATTTTTTTACACCCTACAATTTTGAAACAATCCTAAATCAAAATCTTGGCGAATTTTATAATCAACTGGATTTTTATGATAACCAACAAAAAGAGGCTACAAAAAAAATTATTTCAGACTATCACAAAATTTTGTCACCAGAATTTCCAGATTTTCTACATCCATATATCAATCTACCGATAATGCAGAGACTTGCTGGAATCGGTTTACTTTGCGGTTCAGATTTTACATCGCTTTTTAAAAATCGCTTTTTTTACAGTCGCCTTGACCATAGCATCGGTGTTGCACTTATTATTTGGCATTTTACCAAAAACAAAGCGCAAACTCTTTCTGGGCTTTTCCACGACATTTCTACCCCAACTTTTAGCCACGTTTCCGACTTTAGAAAAGGAGACGCCCTAACCCAAACTATTACTGAAATTTCCACATCCGCCTTTATCCGAAAAAATGAAGAACTCTTAGACTTACTCAAAAAAGACGGACTAACTCCAGAAGATATAGAAGATTATCACAAATATCCTATTGCCGATAATGAAATCCCAAGTTTAAGCGCCGACCGTTTAGAATATATGTTTCCATCTGGCATGGCACTTGAAAACAGCTGGACGTTCCAAGATATCCAAGAAATCTATAATGATATAGAGATTTTAACCAACGAAGAAGAAAAACCAGAACTAGGTTTCGCCACAGAAAAACTTGCATTGAAATATTGCAAAAAATTTTGCATTACTGGGCATTTGCTTCAATTAAACGAAGATAAACTCACCCTTCATCTTCTTGGAGAAATTATGAATCTTGCAGAAGAGTTAAAAATTCTTACAGAAGATGATTTTTTCACTCTAACCGAAAAAGAAGCAATTTCCAAAATTCAAGAGAAAACCCAAGAAATAAATTATAAAGATTCTAAACTTGTATACTTTTGTAGACTTTTTAACACATTTTTATCAATGAAAGAGATTTTTCATGTAGAAAAATTAGAAGATTTACCAGAACCAACTGAAAACTACTTTATTGTAGACATAAAAGTAAAACAACGATATATAAATCCACTTGTAAAAACTCCAGAAGGTACGAAGCGCATTTACAACGTAAATCCTCAAGCAAAAAAAATAATCGATGATTTTATTTCTTACAAAGATACAAAATACGGTTGCGTAAAATTAAAATAATTATTACATTTTACTTATGCTAGCAAAAAACACACTTGTATTATATAAAAAACAACCAGCCATAATTACAGAGGTTGGTGAAAAATATACTATCGAATATCAAACTGTACCTGCCACAAACACAGGAAAAAAGGCTCAATACGCCACGCAAAAAGTGCGAGATAAAGACATTGTTGAGCTTTTTTCAAATTGTAAAGTTAGCTTAGAGTCAATTATAAATCAAAATACAAACTCTACTGTAAAAGAATCCTTTGCAAAATCACTTTTAGATGCATACGAACTTTTGCTTTCTGATGAAGAAACTGCTTCTACTCCCTTGGATTTTTCTTCCATTGTAGATTACTCTATCGGCGAGCTTACTGATTTAAATGCCTTTGCATTTTATGATTCATTAGTCAACGATATTCACTTTAAGCAAGACGAGCAAACTAATCTTTTTTCCCTTCGCACAGAAAATGAAATTAAGCAAATTCAACAAAAAAACTACGAAAAAGAACACGAAGCAGAAATAAAAGCTGCATTTATAAATCGTCTAAAACAGAAAAAAATCAATTTGCCAGATGATACAAAGTTTATGCAGGAAATCGAAGCTCTTGCCCTTGGAAAATCTGATAAATCTAAATTTCTAAAAGAAGCTGGAATCAAAGAAACTCCAGAAAAAGCCCACAAAGTACTTTTGGATACAGGATTTTGGCACATGGGGAAAAATCCTTATCCTAGTAGACACGGTCATTCTATGCAATCTGCAACCGAAACTTTATCCTCTCCACCGGAAGAAGAACGCTTTATAGTAAATCACGTTGCATACGCTATTGATAACATTTGGTCCACAGACCCAGATGATGCAATCGCTTTCGACGGCGAATGTGTTTGGGTCCATATTGCAGATCCTGCAAGTTCAGTTTTACCAGACTCAAAAATTGATATAAAAGCGAGAAATCGTGGTGCCACTTTGTATATTCCAGAAGGTGCTAGTCGTATGCTTGCAGAAGAATCTATCGAAGATTATGCCCTTGGACTTGCTGAATATTCAAATGGTGAGAAAACAGGAAAACTTTCTAACGCCCTTTCTTTCAAAATTAAACTTGATGATAATGGTAACATCGCAGAAACAGAAGTTCTCAAAACAAAGGTTTTCGTAGAAAGATTAACCTATGAAAAAGCTGATGAACTTCAAGAAACTCAAGAAATCAAGCCACTTTTTGACGTTGCAAACAAAAATGAGCAAAGACGAAAAGATTCTGGAGCAGTTTTTATCAATTTGCCAGAAGTACACTTTGAATTAGAAAAATCTGATGAAAACCCAGTTCCAACTGTGAAAATATTTTCTAGCGAAGTTAAGCCAAAATCATGTGATGTGGTTAGAGAATTTATGCTTTTAGCAGGGGAAGCAGCAGCAAAATTTGCTTTCAAAAACCAGATTCCATTTCCTTTTATAAGTCAACCTTCTCCAGATATTCCAAAGGATTTGCCAACTGGTCTTGCTGGTGAATACAGACTTCGTAGATGCATGAGAAGCCGTTCTGTTGGCGTAAATCCTTCTGCCCATGCTGGATTAGGTCTTGGCATGTATAGTCAAGTTACAAGCCCTCTACGACGCTATAGCGACCTAATTGCGCACCAACAACTTCGCTCTTATTTGAATGGAAATCCGGTTTTAGACAAAGACACAATGCTTGAACGGATTAGTGCTGGAGATGCTGCAATGGGCGCTTCAATAAAAGCAGAACGCAGCACTCGCCTTCACTGGACACTAGTTTATTTGCTACAAAACCCAGAATGGCAAGGCAAGGGAATTGTTGTGGAATTAAGAGGTAAACAAGTAGTTATTTTGATTCCAGAATTGGGTCAAGAAACAATAATTGTTCCAAAATCAACAGTAGTACTAAATGATGAAATTGTTGTAAAAGCTGGAAATATAAATCTTCCGGAACTGGAAGTAAACTTCATAGAAGTATAAGAAAGAGCCAAGAGTTGAAAAAAAAACTCTTGGCTTTTTTGCTTTAAAGCAAAAAAAAAGGTTGTCAAAAAGCATTTGCAATTTGACAACCTTTATTTATTTCGGTTCTACAATGTTTGAAGAACCGAAACAAAGGTGAGTCAAGGGTTTAAGTGAAACGTCCCTTGACCACCTGTATTGAACAATATAGTGATTATTCAGATGTAACAACTTCACAGATGTTTAATTCTGTTTCTTTGTCGAAGAACTTAGCTTTTTCCATTAGAGGAACAAAGTTAACAGTATCACCAAGTTCGAACTTGATATCTGGATCTGTTCTTACAACAACTTGTTGTGTTTTTGTTTGTAGGAATAAGTTTGTTTCTGCTCCAAGTGGTTCAATAACAGAAATTTTCATCTGCATATTGTTTTCTGAAGCAGGAGCTTTAACGTATTCAACATCTTCAGGACGAATACCGAAAGTTACTTCTTTACCGATATAGTCTTTCAATGTTTTTGCTTGTTCAGCTGTTGGTGTGATTTCGAATGAACCTTCATCAGCTACAAGTTTACCGTTCTTTTCAACGATTTTTACTGTTAGGAAGTTCATTGGAGGTGAACCAATGAATCCAGCAACGAATTTGTTGATTGGGTGATTGTAAAGGTACATTGGAGAACCAATTTGTTGTACTTTACCATCTTTCATAACAACGATTTTGTCAGACATTGTCATAGCTTCAATCTGATCGTGTGTTACGTAAATCATTGTTGCTTTTAGTCTGTGGTGAAGGTCTGAAATTTCAGCACGCATCTGTACACGTAGTTTAGCATCAAGGTTTGATAGAGGTTCGTCGAAAAGGAATACTTTTGGATTACGAACAATAGCACGACCTACAGCTACACGTTGGCGTTGTCCACCAGAAAGTGCTTTTGGTTTTCTGTCAAGAAGTTTTTCGATATCAAGGATACGAGCAGCTTCGTTAACGCGGCGTTCGATTTCAGCTTTTTCTGTTTTACGGATTTTTAGACCGAAAGCCATGTTGTCATATACTGACATGTGTGGGTACAATGCATAGTTTTGGAATACCATTGCAATGTTACGATCTTTTGGTGGAACATCATTCATCAATTCACCATCGATCAATAGTTCACCTTCTGAGATTTCTTCTAGACCAGCAACCATACGTAGAGTTGTTGATTTACCACATCCAGAAGGACCAACGAATACTACAAATTCTTGGTCTTCTACTGTAATATTTGCATTGTCAACAGCACGAACGTTTCCGTCGTACACTTTACCAATGCCTTTAAGTTCAACTTTAGCCATTTGAGCAAAAGCCTCCTAAAAATTATTTTATACCTTAATTTTATAGCATAAATTCTGAGTTGTCAAACTTTATTTGAGGAAAAAGTAGATGTTTTTTGCAAAAATAGCCGAAAAAACTTATCTTATAAAGTCGTTTATTGCATTCAACAATTCATCTATATCAATAGGTTTTGATACGAATCCATTCATACCTTCTTTTAGTGCACGTTTTTTATCTTCATCAAAAGCGTTAGCTGTCATAGCAATAATCGGAGTTGTTGCTTTTTTTACATTTGGTAAAATTCGGATATTATTTGTGGCTATATATCCATTCATCACTGGCATTTGAATATCCATCAAAATTAGGTCGTAATCATTTTTTTCTACCAACTCTAAAGCGATAGCACCATTATCAGCAATATCAATTTTTAAGCCAAAACTCTTCAAAATCTCATTTGCGATTTGCTGATTTAGCTTATTATCTTCAACTAAAAGAACGTGCTTACCTATCAAATTATTTTGAGTTAAAGATTTTTTCACGTTTATCTTGTTGTTTTCAGGTTTTGAAGCAACTTTTAGCGAATAGTTGATTTTAAACTCTGTACCCTTACCTACTTCACTTTTTACGTCTAAAGTTGCACCAAGCAATTCACAAGTGCGTTTTACGATAGACAAACCAAGACCTGTTCCCTGAATACCAGATTCTGTAGAAGTTCTTTCTCGTGTAAAAGCTTCAAAAGCTTTTTTTAAATATTCTTCGGACATACCAATACCGGTATCGCTTATTGTGAGTTCAATTTTTACCATACCAAAAATGTCTGGCTTAGATATTTGCTTTATACTATGAACAATAGTTCCGCCACAAGGTGTAAACTTCAAAGCATTTCCCATCAGGTTTACACTGATTTGTGTCATCATGCTATGATCGAGATAATAATATTCATCCTGAATATCAGTTTCTACAACAAGATTTATACCACTAGCGGCTGCAGCTGTTTCAAACATAGAACGAGTAATTTCATCAAATTTGTATAGACTTTCAACATCATAATTTACTTGGATTTTGTTGCTTTCGATTCTAGCTAAATCCAAAACTTGATTTATCAAATCCAAAAGTGTATCAGATGAAATAGCAATTTTATTTAGATAATCTTCAAGTTTTACAGTATCAGAAATATTTTGCTGGGCCATTTTTGTAAAACCAACAACAGCGTTCATTGGAGTACGAATATCATGGCTCATATTAAACAAGAAAGTGGTTTTTGCTGCATTGGCAAACTCTGCTTGTTCTCGAAGCACAATAAGTTTTTTGTTATGCTTTTGAACAACTACAATATAAATCAAAAAGAAAAGCACGATTAAAAATAAAACACTAGATAAAATCATAGCAACAACTTTTGGATGACTTTCCAAAAACTTTTTAAATGTAAGTTGTTCTTCTACAACAGAATATTGAACCAAAGAGTCATTTATCAATGATTTTGGAATTGTGGCGATTCCCTTATTTATAATTGAAAGAAGTTCTGTATTACCTCGTTTTACTGCGAAACAAATATTAATAGAGTCATTTAGCAAACTGATTTGAAACTCGTCAAAAAAGTCGTAAATATTTTTATCAACATAAAAACAACTTGCATTGTAAATTGTACTTATTGCAGGGTCAGCGATAGCAACATCAATACAGTCCCAAATTGTATCATAATAAATCAAATTTGAGCCAGGATAAAAAATTTTCGCGTAATTTTCACTAAACGGACTTGATTTTGTAACTGCCAAATTATCAGTCAAATGTTTATTATATTCATCGTTAAAGAATAGTAGCATATTACTTGTGGTAAGTGTGTCAGTTAATGCAAATTCACTGTTTTCCGCTGCCCAATAGTCACCAAGAATAGGAAATGCTACATCAACTTCTCCAGAATTCAAAGCATCTACTAAAACTTCGTAATCATAATATGGTATAGGATAAATGGATATTTTATAATTAGTTTCAATATAATTAATAACAGAACTTAATAGACCATTTAATTCTCCAGTAGTTGGATTAATATTACAAAATGGAGAATAATCAACCAAATATCCCACTCGAATTCCGTTATGGTTTTCAATCCACTGATTTTCAGATTCGGATAATTCGTGAGAAATGATTTCTTGACCTTTTAGATATTTTATCTGAACTTCATCATTGTAAAAGCGATTTTCTAAAAGTATAGTTTCTTGAGCATCATTTAGTTTTTTGAAAACCTCAGGCATTCCTTTTGAAACAACAAAATAAAATGGAGCCGAACCGATATTGAAAATTGGAACCCAATATTGAGTAATTGAATTTTTTCCTTTAATTGTAGATTCGATAATTCCAAATACTTCTTTGGAGTTTAAGTCTAGACCACGTTGATCATTGTCGTGATATTCAACAAGTTCACAATCAATATTATTTTCGGCGCACCATTCTTTAAATAAGGAAACTTGGTAAGAACCTGCATTTATACCAATTTTTTTACCGTTTAAATTTGAAATATCAGATTTAACATAATCAGCATTTTCTGTTAATACATAAAAATAAAAAGTTTCAGAACCTTGCTCGATAGTTGAAAAAAGCATATCTTTTGCTCTTTCTTCTGTGAAAGTCACATTTCCCATAAGAGCAATTTCATTATTTTTGATTTTTTCGATAAGTTCTGCAAAAGATCCGTAAACGTATTCGTATTCCCAGCCAGTGTAGTATGAAATTTTTTGAAGATACTCGTAACCAAATCCAGTTTTATATTCATTTTCAGAACCTTCTTGGTAACCTTGATAATTTACGTATCCAACTTTGATTGTTTCTGAACTAAGAGAAAAGATGGAAAAAACGAGCAAACTTAGCAATATAATAAAACGTTTCATAAAAGCCTCAATTTTCAGAACAATTTTTAATTATGTGAATTTTACTAGTTATATAGTCTATTGTCAATTTTTTTTGATTTTTACTTAGATAATGTAATATTTTCCAAATTTAATTTACATTGTTCAAATTTAGAGGTAAAAAAAGCCCCAGAAAATTTTGATAAACAAAACTTCTAGGGCTTTTGTGGGTATATATTTTCTTTTATTAATCGAACCTTACCATTTCAAACAATTCATCAATTAATTGTTCTGTTTCTTGGGCAACTGCATTACAAGAGTCTATAAGAATTAAATATTTTACAGATTCATTTATTCGTTTGTATGCAGGTGGTAATTAGACGTTACAATATTATGAATCCATATCTGTAAATTACCTTTTAGCACACTTTTTAGGTTCGAAATCATAGGAAATTTTTGAAAAAAAATACATTACGATTTATTCATCAGAAGTTTTTCTATACAAATTATAGTTTGAACTTCTTAGATTTACGTTTAATATATCTATTTTGTTTCCACCTGTATATTCAGGATTTTCTGTAGCAAACCAATTTTCTGTATTTTCAAAAACTACTGTTGTTAAACAATCACAACGAGAAAAACTTCGAGAACTAATTTTAGTTACACTTGCAGGAATTGTAACTGATTGAAGACTTGCACACCATGTAAATGCATTATCATTAATCTTTTCTAAAGTTGAAGGAAAAGTAATAAATGCCAAATTTTGACAATTATTAAAAGTATTTGCTGGTATTTCTGTTAATCCAGTTGTTCCACTTAAATCTAGATAAATCATAGCAGCAGGAGTGTTTTTTATAGCTTGACCGATTTTTATTATATCAATATTTGAACATTCTCCTGTTACAACTATTTTATTTTTCCCAATTAATGTTGAAATTGTATCAGCAGCTTCGTTTGCTTTTACAAAAATTTCAACTGGACCTTTTGCTGCTTCAATGAATTTTATTTCTGCGTTTAATAAACACTGGTTTCCACTATCGATATTTATATTTTTCCAACTATCTTCTGAGCCCAGATATGTTACGGTTTTTAGATTGATACAATCTTGAAAAGCTGACTTGCCAATTTTTTTTACAGTATCTGAAATTACAATATTTTCTAAATATGTAAGATTTCTAAATGAATCCTCACCTATTTCTGTTAATCCTTCTTTTGGTAAAATAATTTCAACTAAAGCCTTTTTATTATTGAAAGCAGAATTTTTTATATATGATAATCCAAGTGTATCACCCATATCAAGTTTTACTTTGGCCATATAATTTGGCCCCCAAAGGCTATCTAATGCATTTCCAATTTCTTGAATCAAATATTCATGTTCCTTAATTAAACCAGTAAGTTTAATATCATGAACTTTATCTCCATAACGTGTTCTAATTACTGCAGGAACAGACTCTATATTAATATTTACAATATGAGGTAAAATTTCAACATTTTCTGTAATACCATTTGTAAAAATAAAAGGCTGATAATTTTCTAGTCGCCACCAAACAGCTTGCCCCTGCTTTACTTTAATTTCTGGAATCTCAGAAGCTGGTACTAAATCTCCTGCCTTTACAGAAACAACTTTTTTTGTTTCATTATATAAAAATGTTACGGTAAAATATTCTTCACAAAAAATATATCCAATAGATAATAGAAATAACAAAAATAAAAACAAAATTTTGATTTTTTTTAACATATTACCTCCAAAAAGTTTCTAGTTTTTTTTAATTTTGAGTTTCGTATCTTTGAATATCTTTTACCCATGATTTTTCTAAGTTACTTAATTTATCTTCTGAAAACTGTGAATCAATTTTGTACCAGCTAAAGTCAGAAAATATTTTTTGTAAATCTTCAGACTTAAAACTGTATCCATGTTTTGCATAAATTAAATTTCGTAAAAGTCTTAAAGACTCTTTATTATCTTTACATTTATAAATTGAGGACTCAAAATTATCATAATTCCAATAAAATAAAGGGATTGTTTGTATTATTTTATCTGTGCGCTTACTTTGGCAACTTCCAATAGGCTCGGTTGCATAAATATTTGCAGAAATACCTTCAATTTTTAATATACATCCAGATAAACAAATTGCACCAAAATCATCAACATGACTTGGCCACAGATTGAATTTATATGTTTCATCGTAAATCTTTACATTGGAACCATTTATTACGATATTATTATTTTCTAGAACATCAGAAAAAATAATTTTTAAAATAGTTTCAGCATAAAGTTCATAGCCTTCAGAATCATAGTCAGAAGTAATTTTTCTGTATGATGCGCCATTTTCGTCTAGAATGTATTTTTCCCCTGCTTTTTCAACAAAAGCCCAAGTTTCAAAATCTTCTCTTTTTACTGCATATCCATCTGAAAATCGTACTTGTGAATAACAAATATCCTCTCGCAATTGTAAAATATCATAATGTGAGTTTGCAATTATATTTAATGCTTTTTCATAAGACATATACTCTTTTACTAAAAGTTCCAATTGAACTGGAATATATGTTCCCATAAAATCCTTTGGAACATTATAAAGTTTATGCTCACTTTCAGCATATAAACTTAATGATAAAAACAAACAAATTACAACAAAAACTTTTTTCATTTTGTACCTACTTTTCGTTTGAGATAAATTGACGTATCAATTTTTTTATTATTATATCACACTGTAACATGGATTTAAACAAAAAAACGCCTCAAGCTGAATTTTCAACCTGAAGCGTTTTCTGTTTATAATCTTAAAATTGATTTAAGACTGATTATTTTTTTTCTGCAATAGCTGCTTGAGCTGCTGCTAATCTTGCGATTGGAACACGGAAAGGAGAACATGAAACGTATGTTAATCCTAATTTGTGACAGAATTCAACAGAAGAAGGATCTCCACCATGTTCACCACAAATACCAATGTGTAGGTCTTTGCGTGTTTCTTTTCCTAGTTTGATTGCCATTTCCATTAAGCGGCCAACACCAGTTTGATCAAGTTTTGCAAATGGGTCGTTTTCAAAGATTTTTGCATCGTAGTATGCATCTAAGAATTTACCAGCATCGTCACGAGAGAAACCGTAAGTCATCTGTGTTAGGTCGTTTGTACCAAAACAGAAGAATTCAGCTTCTTTTGCGATTTCGTCAGCTGTTAAACAAGCACGTGGAATTTCGATCATTGTACCTACTTCGTATTTTAGATCAACTCCAGCAGCTTTGATTTCTGCGTCAGCTGTTGCAACTACAACATCTTTTACATATTTTAATTCTTTTGCTTCACCAACTAATGGAATCATGATTTCAGGAATAATGTTCCAATCTGCATGATTTTTCTTTACGTTGATTGCTGCACGAATAACAGCCTTTGTTTGCATTTTTGCAATTTCAGGATATGTAACTGCAAGACGACAACCACGATGTCCCATCATTGGGTTGAATTCGTGAAGTGAAGAAATAATGTTTTTAATATCTTCTACAGATTTACCTTGTGATTTAGCTAATTTTTCAATATCAGCTTCTTCTGTAGGAACAAATTCATGTAATGGTGGATCAAGGAAACGGATAGT
>JAZQUR010000117.1:0-14681 GCA_045631425.1 Treponemataceae bacterium
AAAGAAGACACATGTCAAAATATGATGACCTACGGATTGTTCACTGGTGGAATGAGTTTTCACTACGGGGCAGAAAAACTTGGAATGACCGTTGTGCCAACAAGTTCTGGAAACACTTTACGTCAAATCAAGTTTATGCACGATTTTGGAACTAGCGTAACCCACGCAACTCCAAGTTATATGCTTCACTTACATCAAGCAATTATGGAAAGTGAATACAAACGTGAAGATTTTAAGTGGCGAATCGGGATTTCTGGGGCAGAACCATATTCAGAAGAACTTAGAAACAAGATGGAAAAAAGTCTTGGAATCGAAGTTTACAACTGTTACGGTATGAGTGAACTAAATGGGCCTGGCGTTGCTTTTGAATGTCAGCTTCGTAACGGAATGCACGTTTGGGAAGACCGTTACATCATGGAAATTGTAAATCCAGAAACTCTAGAACCTGTAGAAGATGGGGAAACTGGTGAACTTGTTATGACAATTCTTTGTCGTGATGCTATGCCACTTCTTCGCTATAGAACTCGTGACTTAACCCACGTAATTACAGAGCCATGTCCATGTGGAAGAACTCACCGTCGTATTGCTCGTTTCACAGGCCGCACTGATGATATGTTAATTATCAATGGTGTAAACGTGTTCCCAAGTCAAATCGAGGAAGTGCTTTTGAAAGCTCCTGGCGTTGGTGCAAATTACTTAATCGTGGTAGACAAAAAAGGTGATATGGACAAACTTACTGTACAAGTTGAAGTTACTCCAGAAGCCTTCGCCGATGATGCTCGTGTTTTAAATAGACTAAAAGATCATCTACAAGAAGAAATGTCTGCCTTGATTACAATTAAGCCAATTGTTGAGTTAAAAGAACCTGGCTCAATTCCACAGGCAGAAACAAAGGCAAAACGTGTAAATGATTTACGTCCAAAAGATGTTTAGTTTTATAAGTGTTTTTGTATCTGATAGAAATATTATTGAACAATTCCTAATTTTTTTAATTGTTCTTCTTCTTCGATAAGGGCAGTGTATTCGGCTTTTCGTTGATTTGTTTTTACAATACAGTTTTTCAAAGAAGTTAATTCCATCTTTAATCCTTTGATTTTTGGACGATTTTCGATAGCTGGTGCTGATTTGAAATATTCATCCAAGGCTGTCAAAAGCTGCATCAAACGATTGCACTCAGAAATTTGCTTTGCTAAATATTCTTGGATAGCTTTTTCAGTTTGACTTTCGATTTTCACATAACCTGGCGCTTTTTTTATTGAAAAAGAGTTATAAGTTCTGCGACGACGATTTATATCAGTAATAAAATCCTGATAGTTTATGTCTTCTTGTTTTCTACTTTGTGTTAGAGGATCTGTAACAGTAACTGTGTAAACAACAGGTTTTTCTGGACGATTGAAGGCTTGACGGATTAAAGCAAGAAGTTTATCCAAAAATCCGTTGTGTTCACTTTGTAGAACTTTGTGGTTTTCATCTACTTTCTGTACGATTTGTTCAAAAAGAGGCGCTGCAGCACCGAGTGCGCGAACTGCATCCATCAAAAGTTCTTTTGTGTTAATTTGAATTTTCTTTTCTTCTTTTTTGTTACTAGAAATTTCAAATTTTTTAAGAAGTGTTTCTCTGAATTTTTGTTTTTCAGGGCTGTATTCTTCTTGGATAAGTTCATCTATCAATTCAGAATAAAATGGCTTTTTCCCTAAAACCTGAGGAAATAGTTTTTTTATTTGCTGAAGTGCTTCTTGATTTGATTTTTGAGATTTTTCATGAGAATAAGAAGGATGTTCAAAAATACATTTTCTGATTTCAATTTTATAAATCTCTTTTTGAAAATCAGTTAATTCTTTTAGCAAACCGTTTATTCTGGAAACAGTTTTTGATGCATAGTTGATAGTTTCGTTTAGAACGCTAACAGAAAGAGTATCTGTTCCCATTTTTATAGCTTGTACAATTTCTGCAAGACCTTTTGTGTTTGGTTTTGTTGAGTTTGGTACAAGGCTATTCCATTGGAAATAGTTATTTAATGCGAGCAAGGTTTTAATACGTTCTACAGAAACAGTGGCAACAGAAAATTTGAAAATATTACAGATAAAGTCCAACATTGATTCAAAATCAGAAAGACGAGCTCCAATAACCATTGAGCGTTCGGAATCTAAAAATGGGATTTCGTCTGGAACTGCAATGTCAGAGATTTTTTTATCGTGTTTATATGGGTCTGGTTGAATTAGACCTTTTTTTTCTAGAAGATTGATAAGATTGTTTACAACACCTAAAAGATTTCGATATTCTTCAAGGATTTTTACCATTTCTTCTGTATCATACCAATTTTTTTTCGCTTCTGCTAATTCAAATAGTTGTTTGTTAAAATTATCACTTGTTTCCATATCTATATTATCGTTCAAAATTCAGAATAATTCAATGATAATTAATTTTTAACCGAAAAAAAACAAATTTGTAAAAATTATCCAAAAATTATTGATAAGGACTTGTAAATATAGAAAATATGATATATTCTTCATTTTACGACTTGAGGAGATTATCCTATTAATTGTCAAAAAAACAAACACTGCCGTTGACAGCTTGTATTCCCTTTTGATAGCAAAAGTCACGTTTTGACTATCGCCGTAATGGAGAACGTAGATGGTTCAGAAAAACGAATCTGAATACACCAATCAGTATTACATTACCAGACAGGAGTTAACAGAATCCAACGCTCGTAGTTATCCAAGAAAATTCCCTTTTGCAATCGCAAAAGCTAAAGGATCTTGGGTTACCGACGTTGAAGGAAACAAGTATCTGGATTTTTTGTGCGGAGCTGGTACTCTTGCACTTGGCCACAATGATTCTGAAATCAATCAGACCATGGTGGATCTTTTAACCGGGGATGCCCCGCTACACACTTTGGACTTAACTACACCAGTTAAAGACAAGTTTGTACACACATTGCTTTCTTTGTTACCCGGAGAGCTTAAGGACAACGCAAAAGTTCAATTTTGTAGTCCTTCTGGAACAGATGCGGTAGATGCAGCCTTAAAACTTTGTAAGACTGCAACTGGCAGATCTTCTGTTATCGCTTTTCAAGGTGGATACCATGGAATGGGCCACGGAGCTTTAGCTTTGACTGGAAATCTAACAGCAAAGAACAAAGTTCACGGATTAATGCCTGATGTGCATTTCTTCCCATTTCCATATTCTTATAGATGTCCATTTGGCCTTGGTGGAGAAGCTGGTGTAAAAGCAGCATGTACATATTTTGAACATGTTCTAAAAGACCCAGAATCAGGTATCACTAAGCCAGCCGCTGTAATTCTTGAACCAATTCAAGGTGAAGGTGGGGTTATCCCTGCTCCTGTAGAATTCCTACAGACAGTTCGCCGTGTAACTCAAGAATTAGACATTCCACTAATCGTGGATGAAATCCAATGTGGTGTTGGACGTTCAGGAAAATTCTTTGCTTTTGAATATGCAGACATCGTTCCTGATGTAATTCTTACTTCTAAAGCAATTGGTGGTTCTCAACCACTTTCTGTAGTGATTTACAACAAAAAACTTGATAAATGGGAACAAGGCGCTCACGCTGGTACTTTCCGTGGAAATCAGCTTGCTATGGCTGCAGGAACTGTTGTAATGAACAGAGTTTCAAACCCTGATTTCTTGGCTGAAGTTCAAGAAAAAGGAAAAATGATTCTTGATCGCCTAGAATCACTAAAATCAAAAACAAAGATTATTGGTGATATTAGAGCAAAAGGTCTAATGATTGGAACTGAATTTGTAAATCCAAAAGGTCAACCAGACGGAATTGGTTCTTTACCAGCTTCTGGTGAAATTGCAGCAAAAGTTCAAAAGATTTGTTTTGAAAACGGACTTGTTGCAGAAAAAGGTGGACGTGGCGGAAGCGTTATGCGTTGTCTATGTGCATTAAATATCACAAAAGATGAAGTAAATGCTGCTATGGATATCTTTGAAAAAGTGGTTTTACAAGTTGCTAAAGACTACGAATAAATCTATAATATATTTATACTAGAGAAACCTGCTGATTAGGAAACTAGTTGGCAGGTTTTTTTTACGCCGATTTGCTTGTGCAAATTGTTAAATATCTTTGATGAACCAAAAAGGATGTCTTATGGAAAGCGTTTTTTTAACTCAAAATCAACAGAACAAAGATGATTATCTTGCAATCATAAATAACGTGGCAAAGGCTATTACAGAAACCTTTGTTGATGGGAAAGCTTATGCTGGACCAACTCCTCAAGAACTTCAAAAAATTATTGAAATTGATGAACTTTTGCCAGAACAAGGTCTTGGTTTTGATGAAGTTTTTTCACGCTTAAAGGAAAAAGTTCTTCCATATTTTTTAAGAACACCTTCTCAAAATTACATGGCTCACTTGCATGGTCCATCATTAATTGAAACTATTGCTTCAGAATTAATTATTGCAACTTACAATCAGTCTATGGACTCATGGGATCAATCTCCTGTAGCTACAGAAATTGAAACTGTTGTTGTAAAAAAACTTTGTGAAATGTTTGGTTTGGCAAAAGAAGGAAATAATCCTGACGGTGTTTTCACTTCTGGTGGTTCCCAATCAAACGAAACAGCTTTGCTTGTAGCTCGTGACTGGTTTTGTAACACAGTTTTACATCACGATGTAAAAAAATACGGGCTTCCAGAAAATTTCAAAAAATTCCGCCTTTACACATCTTGTATTTCTCACTTCTCAATGGAAAAATCAGCTCATATGCTAGGTCTTGGTTATGAATGTGTTGTAAAAGTTCCAGTTGATGAAAGAAAGAAAATGGATGCTGTTGCATTGGAAAAATTGATTGAAGATGATATTGCAGCTGGAAATATTCCTTTCTGTGTAGTTGGAACTGTTGGAACAACTGACTTTGGTAGCATCGACCCATTAGAAAAGATTGCGGAACTTTGTAAAAAGCACAATATGTGGTTCCACGCTGACGCTGCTTACGGAAGTGGTGTTGTAATGTCAACAAAATACAATGACAGAGTTGCAAACCTTTCTTTGTGTGATTCTATCACTTTAGATTTTCATAAAATGTTCCTAATGCCAATCAGTTGTAGTGCTGTTCTTTTAGCAAATGGCAAAAACTTTGAAGCTTTAACAATTCATGCCGATTATTTAAATAGAACTGAAGATGAAGAAGACGGATATACAAATCTTGTTGATAAATCAATTCAAACAACACGTCGTTTTGACGCTCTAAAGGTTTGGGTTTCTTTCCAAACTCGCGGTGTAGAAGGTTGGTCAAACTTGATTTCTACAAGTATGGAAAATGCACAATATCTTTACAGTCAACTTGCAAAGGATTCTGACTTTGATGTTGTTACAAATCCTGAAATCAGTTCTGTAGTATTTAGACTATCTTCTTCTTTCTGTGGAAATGCAGACAGAGATGAAGTAAATAAAAAAGTTAGAAGAAGCTTAATTCATGATGAAGGTGTTGTAATTGGACAAACTGTTTCAAATGGTG
Source organism: Treponemataceae bacterium (assembly GCA_045631425.1). Classification (GTDB taxonomy): domain Bacteria; phylum Spirochaetota; class Spirochaetia; order Treponematales; family Treponemataceae; genus Treponema_I. Next base: position 5,487 of record JAZQUR010000117.1, read on the forward strand.
GAGTTTGTTTAAAATTCACATTATTAAATCCTTTAATCACTCATGAAAAACTTGATTCTTTATTGGTTACAATTAAAGAACTTGGAAATAAAGCAAAATAATTGAGGTTGAAGATAAAATGGAAATGTCTGTTTTGGATGTGATTTTAGCTGTTCTCAAAAATAAGTTTGTTATCATTGCGGTTCTAGTGGTGATTTTCTACTTAAATTTTGTGAATTATATTTACAGTTATAGAAAACGTCCAAAACGGATTAGACCAAAGAAAACTGTTGCACAACCGGCAGCTCCACAAAAATCTAATTCTGAAGAAGATGATTCTATGGATGAAGAAGAATAGATTTAATAAGGCGTTCCTTTGGGACGTCTTTTTTTTGCTTTACTATACGCAAAAATCTTGTTTTTGAAACTAGGTTTTTCTTTTGCATGTAAGATAGGATTTCTGCGTATTCAGTCTCAAATAGGCCGTAGGGAAGATGGTTTTCTTTTTTGCAAAGCTTTTCTGCAGCTTCTTCCAAGGTGAAAAGGCCTTTATTTTTTGCTAAGAATTTTAGTACTTTTAGATTTTCCCCTTCCTGGTGTTGGGAAATGCCAAGACAGTTGTCGCAACCTCGACAGGCTGCTTGTTCTGCACCTAAAGCGTCTAACAGTACTTGTCGGCGGCAATTTTTCGTAGTTGCAAAATCTAGCAAAACTCGCTGTCGGCTATTTTCTGGAAATCTTTTATATCGTTTAGTGTCTTCTGGACTCCACACAAGAATGGATTTTGCCACAGAGCCATCACGACCGCCTCTGCCGGCCTCTTGAATAAAGCTTTCCGCAGTTTGTGGCGGATCTAAGTGTATAACCGTCTTTATATCCTTTTTGTCAACACCCATGCCAAAAGCGCAAGTCACTGCCATCTGTCCAGTTTTGTGTGGATAAAACCATTTTTCGATAATAGTTTTTTCTTCTTTTGAAAGTCCCGCATGATAAAAGCTAACAGATTGTTTTTCATCAGGATGCAATACACGCATTTGTTCTTGCAAGAGATGTGCCATATTTTCTGCGTTGGAACGAGAACTACAAAATACCAGCAAAGGTTTTTCTTCTTTTTCTGCTAACTCAAGAACAGCTTTTTCTTTGCAATGGGCAAAGTGAACGTAATAATGAATGTTTGGGCGATCCGCTTCACTTCGTACGATGTGTCCGTTGCCATCAAACAAAACCTCATTTATGCGTTTTAGGACTCCTGGACTAGCTGTAGCTGTAAAGGCGGTAACCCGAGGAACCTTTAATTCCTTGATGATATTTCCCAATGTTAAGTAAGCTGGGCGAAATGTGTCTCCCCATTCTGAAACACAGTGGGCTTCATCTATGGCGATATGGGAGATATTGCAACTTTGTAAATCTTTTATAAGTTCTTTTGATTGTAAAACTTCTGGATTTGCAAGAATAACTTTTGCTTTTCCAGATTTTATTGCATCAATCTTGGATTTTCGCTCTTCTGGAGTTTGGCCTCCGCGAAAAGTAACAGCCGAAAGATTTCCTTCTTGCATACGTCTTTCTTGGTCCTGCATTAGAGCTAAAAGTGGGTAGAGGATAAGTGTGGCGCCTTCAAAAATTAGGGCGGGAACTAAAAAACACATGGATTTCCCAGCGCCTGTAGGCAGTAAAACTATTTGGTGGATATTACTTGGATTTTCCCTTTCTTCAGAATTTTCTTCAATAACAGGATCTAAAATATTTGCGATAACAAGTCTTTGCCATGGATAAAGATAGGTAATTCCAAAAGCATTTTTCGCTGTTTCTAGTATAAAATCATCGTTTTCTATACAGGCTTGATTTTCATCAATTAGATTTGGAGAAAAATCCTCGTTTTCATAAACGCTATCATCTTCAATATTTGATGGGTAAACTATCTCTGTGATTTTGTTTTTTTTGCGAATAAAAACTTGCCATAAATTCTTCATATAAAATTATATACAAAAAAGAATTCCTTTTTATAAAGTTTTAAACAAAAAAAAGGTGGTTAATGAGTTCTTCACACATTCAACCACCTGTTATCAAAAAATAAATCCTACAAATACATCTGCATTAAGGAAACAAATAAGTAGATTTTCTTGTATAAATCCACACCCATATTTTTGATAGGGATTTCAGCAAATCTGTCGATTTCCTTCCAGTTTATAAGCATTTCAGGACGTTGTTTTTCGTGGTCTTCCAAAAGTGCTTTGATTGTTTTTCCAACAACTATAAGGCGTTTTGAAGATTCTGTAACAAGATCTTTTGCATCTGTGTTTACATCATCAAGTAGAGATGTCATAACTTTTTGTGCTTCCACATCTCTATCCACACGGATGATATAGTTTTTGAATTTTGTACCATATTCACCATCTTCACCAAGTCGATTATCAAATGTAGTAATCAAATCAGAAGTTTCCAACAAAGCGTTGTAGGCATCTGAAAGAGGTGAGGCGAGAGCAGTAGTTGTCCATTTTCCGCGAACAAGAACTAAATCACAAAAATCCCGTAAATCCTTTTTGATATAATCAATTAGGAAAGCTTTTAAGAAATTCAATGGAGCTGCATATTTGTAACCTGCAAGGCGTTTTTTTGTAAATGCGATGCCATTGTTTTCTGTATAATTTTTTAGACGAACAACATTCTCATTTCCAAAAATATCTACAACTAACTGAGATTTTTTGTCATCTTTTTGTTGTTTTTCTAGTTTTTTAATTGTCTTTTCTGCTGAGTCTTTGATTTTTTCGTAGTAAGGTTCAGCAATTCTTTCTAATTTTGGGTTTTCCACTACTTTATAATTTGGATCGCTTGAAGAAAGCTGAATCAACATTTCAAGAATATTGCTAACGCGCATATCCTTTACACGTGCGAGAATTTTGTTCCAAACATTTGGAGTAATTGGAGTAACACCACGATTCTGCTTTAGCATATCAAAAACATCATTCCACAAAAGATTGTCCAATGGAATAGCGTATGCAACAGAAACAAACTCTTTTAAGTCATCTGTAATGTATTCTGCGTTGATATTGTCAAAGCGAGGCGAACCAGAAAATTCCCGTTCACGTATAGATGAGTCAAACTTTTTAAGCAAAAAGTAGTAGTCGTAGCTAACAAAAGCAAAAAAAACAATTAAGCGTGTGTAAAGTGCATCAATTTTTGTAACTACTTCTGGAGTAAAGAAAGCTGTTAAAACTTCTAAATCAGTTTTTGTTTTTTCTTTTAATTGATCAAAAGAAAGAGTTTTTGCACCTTCAATAATTTTGTCTTCACTTAAATTTTCAACTGCTTCATGTTGTTTTTCTTGAAAATAAAAGTTTACAGCCCAATTTTTAAAGATTTCCTTGTTTTGAGTGTTTAGAAATAAAGTTTGAGCTTGGCTTGTAGCTTTGTAAATATCATAAAAATACTTTGCAAAAGGAGCTGTGATTTCTCCTGAAGAAGTTTTATAAAATTTGTATTTTGATTTTGCTACTGTTTTACCAATGAGTTTTAATTGTCGTTTTTTTTCTGCTAGAGGATCTGAAGATCTAAAAAACGAAGAAAACAATTTTTGAAAGAAATTTTCATCTGCCATAATTTATATATTATGTGATAAAACCTAAGGATTTTCAATAGAATTCACATGGTTTTCTAATGAAAACGTAACACTTTTTTTCTATAAAATGGTTAGAATTAATTAGATTTAATTCAAAAAAGGGTTTGCATAAAGTTTGAAATTTGTATAATATTAAGAAAATCTGTAAAATATTACAAATACAGATAATTTTTCCTTTCCTAATATTATGTAAAAATCAGTAAATCAAACAAAAATATTAATTTTCAGGTTGGAGAAGAAATGATAGAGTGCTCAGTTTATAAAAATATTGTATCAAATTTGTCTGAATCAGTTGTTTTGGTAAAACCTCTTTATACAGAGAACAATATACAGGATTTTTCGATACTATATTTTAATAAACAGTTTGAAAAAATCGTTTCAAATGTAAAGGAAAACGATAATCTTTCATTTTTAACAAGAGATTTCTCATCTGAAGTTGATTTAGTTTTTTTTGGAAAACTTGCATTCCTATCAAATGAAAACAGCAATAAAGTATTTTTCTCTAAAAATCAAAATATTTGGTTACGTGCAAATTTTACAAAAATCCAAGATGATATTTTGATGATTACATTTCAAGATGTATCAAAATTCATGGAAAAAGAAGATTTGCTAAAAAAACAAAACGAACGATTAGCATCAATCTCTGAAGAATTGTTTATGTCAAAGCAATCTTTGCGTATTGAACTTGATAAAATCGAAAATCTAAATAAAGAGCTTGAACATCTTGCATATTATGATAAATTAACAGAAATCCCAAATCGTGTAAAAATGATGCATGATTTGGAAATAATGATAAAAAATGCTTCTGAAAATGGTGTAAAAGCTGGAATTATGGTTATCGACGTGGATAACCTAAAAAAAGTAAATGATTCTCTTGGTCACAGTGCTGGAGACGAGTTGCTTCAACGAACTGCAAATATTTTATCTACAATTTGTAATAACGATATTTCTGTTTATCGCTTCGGTGGAGATGAATTTCTGTTAGCTGTAAACAACGCATATTCAAAGGATTTTATGTGTACAGTTGGGGATATTGTTCTTGAAGAATTGAATAAGGTAAATATCCAAATTTCTGCTGGTATTGCTATGTATCCTGCTGACACATCAAAACTTGATGAACTTTTTCAATATGCTGATATGGCAATGTATGAAGTGAAAAAAAGAGGTAAAAACTCAGTTTGCTTTTTCCATCAAGTAATGCAAAAGAAATTTGTAGAACGAATTTGTCTTGAAAATAAATTAACAAACGCTATTGATACAAGTTGTTTGGAATTATACTTTCAACCACAAGTTGACATTACAACTATGCGTCTTCGTGGATTTGAAGCTTTGATTCGTTGGTACGATGAGGAGTTGGGATGGATTCATCCAGAGCAATTTATCCCAATGGCAGAAGAATCAAAGTTAATTATTCCACTTGGGGATTGGGTTTTGGATCAGTCTTGCTATTATCTTTCAAAATGGCAACGCGAATATGATTTCCAAGGAATTATGTCTGTAAATGTTTCTCCAATTCAGCTAAAAAATCCAACATTTTTGTTTGATTTAAGTTCTGCAATTCGTCGTTACAGAGTTGATCCTCGCAAAATCGAAATTGAAATCACAGAAGGAATTTTCATTGATAATATTGATGATACAGTGGCTCTTCTTACTCGTATCAAAGAGTTAGGTGTTGGAATTTCTTTGGATGATTTTGGAACTGGATATTCATCTTTAAGTTATTTGCAAGTATTGCCCTTGACTACTTTAAAAATTGATAAATCATTTATCGCAAATATTACATCTGAAGAAAGCAAAGAAGCTGATATTACCAATGCTATTGTTTCATTGGTTTCAAAAATGGGATTAGATACAATTGCAGAAGGTGTTGAAAATCCTGAGCAGTTAAAAGTTCTTGAAGCTATAAATTGTAAAAATACACAAGGATTTTTGATGGGAAAACCAATGCCAGCTAGCTTGTGCGAAAGAATGCTTTCTGGAGATGAAACAGCTGTTTTGCGTTCTGAAAATTGTACTGGGGATTTATTATATAAAATTTAATCAATATTTTTTTCTTGGGGATAGAATATTTATCCCCGTTTATAATTTTTCTAGAATGTGCTAAAATCTCAGTGACTCACGAGAGTGCACAAAAATCATTTTGGGAAAAATTATGGAATTGTTACCAAATCAAGTATCACCTTATTATACAAATTTACTAAACAATCTTGCTTTTGCTGCAGCTAGTTCCAACGAAAATCTTGAAGAACGCCAAGAAGCGGCCGCTTTTTTTGCAGCAATAAATCGTCAGTGTACGACCTCAAAGGCAGAAGAACATGTTGAAGCCAACGAACTTTCTGATCCCCTTGGGGCAAAGTTGTATCAAAAAACTGACAGATTAGTTCATCAGTATAAAAATCGATGTTTGCTATTAACAACTTCCAAATGTTTTACTTATTGCAGATTTTGTTTTCGTCGTTCTTTTGCTGGGCAGGGAACAGGTTTTATTAATTCGGCTGAAATGCAGGAAGTGTCTGATTATCTTGGAGCTCATCCAGAAATTAAGGAGATTTTGATTTCCGGTGGCGACCCAATGACTGGCTCCGATCAAAAACTCAATGCTTTGTTTTACGCTATTAGAAAAGCTCGGCCGGGAATCCTTATTCGTTTGTGTACTCGTTCCCCGATTTTTGCACCAGAGCGATTTACTCCAGAAACTATTGCATTGCTAAAAAAATATGCGCCTCTTTGGATTATTCCTCACATAAATCATCCTGCTGAAATCTCGGAAAAATGGTCGAAAAAAACTTTTGACTTGTTAAATCAATTTGTGCAAAACGGAATCCCTGTGCAATCACAAACAGTTTTGCTACGTGGCATAAATGATGATGTAAAAACTTTAACAACTCTTTTTGAGAATTTGGTTTTCATGGGGATAAAACCAGGATATTTGTTTCAAACTGATTTAGCAGAAGGAACTTCGCATTTTAGAGTGCCTTTGGAAAGGGGAAAAGGCTTGTATCTTGAGTTGAAAAAAGAGCTTTCTGGGCTTTCGCTTCCAGTTTATGCTGTAGATTTACCTGGTGGTGGCGGAAAAGTGAATATCATGGCTACAGATTTTGTGAAGGATGGGGAAAACTGGAAAACTGTGGATGCTAACGGTAAGGAATGGTTTTATCCAGTTTAATATCGTATACAAAAGTAGACTTTTATGTGTTGATATTGTATAAAAAAATGTACAGTTTTTCTTTGTTCATGTCTAAAAATTTATACTATTAGATTCTTTTATGATTTGATTTAGAGATTTACGTTTTTTTTGCAAAAAATTTGGTTTTTTTATTTTATTGTATTATAAGCAACTTTGTAAAATTTGTTTTAATTTTGTAAAATTATTTAAAAATTGGCATAGTTTTTGCATATCTTTTTCTAGATTTTAAATTTGTTAAGGTATGAAAAAAATGGAAACAATGGCTTATAAACAGTATGTAAAACAAATTCTTAAGTACCCACTAATGTCTTTTGAAGAAGAAGTTGAACATTCAAAACTTATTCAAAAGGGGGATAACACAGCAAAAATGCGCTTTATTCAGTCAAATTTGCGCTTGGTTGTAAGTGTTGCTAAAAAATACCAAAATCCCTATTTATCAATTATGGATTTAATCCAAGAAGGAAATATTGGGTTATTAACCGCTGTTTCAAAATATCACTACTCTTATAACACACGTTTTTCAACTTACGCTTATCCTTGGATTGCACAATCTATAAGCCGATATATTCGCAATAAAACAGGGCAAATTATTTTACCACACAGAAAAGAAGAACTTGTTAGAAAGGTTCACTCTGCAAGATTGGTGCTTTTCCAAAATCTCGGACGCGAACCTTCTGATGAAGAACTTGCAGAAGAATTATCTTTAACTGTGGAAGCTATTAAAAATATCAACTTTTATTCATATTCTTTTGTAAGCATTGATTCTGAAAGTGATGAAGGAAGTGGTTTTTGTCTTGGGGATGCTATTCCAGACTATTCATTTTCTCCAGAAGAAAATTTCTTTGTGAATGAAGAAAAGCAAGATATTCATGAAATGATTAGCCGCTTACCTGAAATCGAACAAAAAGTTATCAAGTATCGATATAATTTTGAAAATGATAAAAAAGCAAAAACACTTCGTCAGATTGGAGAAGAACTTGGAGTTTCTGCTGAAACAATTAGACAAGTTGAAATGAGAGCGGTAAAACATCTTCGTCAGGAAGCTTATTCTGCTGGTTAATTTACTTCGTTTTTAAAAAACGGAAAAAAAGATGAGTCAAAGGGTAAGTGAAACAGCCCTTGACTCATCTATAAGGTTTTTTTGCTTATCTGTTAGAAACTTAGTTGGCACATAATTGGTAAGTGATCCGAATATCCTTTCCCTGTTCGCACAGAATATTTAATTGGATATCCATTTTCGTCAGTATAATCAGAAATTGTGCTAAAACTCAAAAATGAAACGTTTTCCGAAAGAAAGAAATGATCGATTTTATTCCATTCTTCGTTATAAACGTAAGAGCCATTTTCATTTGAAAGCAACCATGGATTATTTAATTCTAGAAAATCTTGTTCTTCAGGATTAAAATTTCGCAGAACAACCTTATTTGATATTTTATTAATCTTGAATTCAGTCAATTCTCTGTTAAAATCACCACAAGCTACAATTTGTTTGTTATCCGCATTTAAAATACAAGAAGTCAGTAAACTTTCTTGCAAATCACGCCAGATCTCGCTTTCTTCTTCACCACCAGACTTCGATTTCCAATGACAAACAAACAACGAGAAAACACTCTGATTTTTTGTATAAGCCGACACTTCCAAAATTGGTCTTAGTTCAGGTTGAGTTTCATAATTCCTAAAATCAATATTGTGAAGCTTTACATTTTCCAAAGGATACTTAGAAATCACGCCACAACCAAAAACACCTCCTTCATTTTTTGCAAAACAAGCATACTTGTATTTTCCACCTTTCACTGAGCGAGTACTCAAGTTATTTGAAATATCCTGCAAAATATTTACATTTTCTACTTCTACAAAAGCATAAATATCCGCATCTTGTTCTTCTATAAAATCACAAAGCCTATCAATTCGAGTTTGATACTTTTCTTTTGACCATTTGCTTTTGCTTCCCTTAAATTCGTCATATTCAGTGCCCTCAGTTACAGAATCAAAAAATGTTTGCAAATTCCAGCTAATAATTGTGCATTCACTTTGCTTTATCACTTCTTGAGACGATAAAATGTTGCATCCAAAAAATGTCCATATCAAAGTCAAAAAAAACAAACTTTGAAAAATTTTACAAAAAACTCTTTTCATAACACATACTCCCAAAATCAGATAGAATGTTTCTAAAAACCTTACATATATATCATTACAAAAAGTTTTAAAAATTTTAAAAAATCTACAAAAAAAAATTAATAAAAAATAAAAAAATCTGTTACTATATAAATATCAAACTATCTGATAAAAAGAGGAAAAAATGAAAAAGAGCATTAAAAGTTTGTTTTTTGCTTTGTGTTTAATTTCTGTTCTATTTTCTTGTGCAACAACAAAAGGACCAGAAGTTCCAGTTTTAACAAAATATGATGATATG
>JAZQUR010000118.1:0-7744 GCA_045631425.1 Treponemataceae bacterium
TGTTTTTCCTTCTTTGTGTTCCTGAATCATTTTTACGATTTGTTCTTCTGTAAATCTTTTCTTCATTTTTCTACCTTCTTCCTTAGTTTATCAGTAGAAAAACTCTCCTTTCAAGTGGTATAATTTTTGGGGGATAGACCACCCCCATTTTTTTTGCGTAGCAAAAAAAATGGCTTAGTTTTTATAAAAACTAAGCCATTTTCATTTCGGTTATACAATATTAAAAAACAGAAAACAAAAGTGAGCCAAGAGATTTAAGATTACATCCCTTGACCACCTGTATTTCAATCAAGTTTTTATATTTATATAACTTTCAAGAAATTATTTTACACGTACAACTGTACATGTTAATGGATCAACAGTAATTGTAGTTCCAGCAGTTTTTACACCTTTAGGAGCTGCAATTGCTGTGCTACCAGCTTTAACGCTATCAGCAAGAACTTCAGCATTTGCTACAGAAGCACCTACGTCTACAGTTTGAGCTACAGAATCTGCGTTCATAACTACGTAGTATGTATATCCATCAGCAGTAATAGAATATGCTGCAACTTTGAACATTTCTTTTGTAGCATCTTCAAGAATAGCAGTATTTGCATTTACAGCATCCATTGTTCCAAGACGGAATGCAGATGTGTTTTTGCGCATTTCAATAAGACCTTTTGTATAGTCTAGAAGAGCTGCATAATCAGCATCCAATGTCCAAATAAATTGGTTAATATTATCTGATGAGTCGTAACTATTTCTTACGAAGTTTCCTTCGATTTCTGTTGTAGAATTTAGTTTTGGTTTTGTACGTCCTCTTTCTTGTCCAGCATGGAAGAATCCAACACCTTGTGATGTAGCTGCAATGAAGTTACCCATCTTAATACGGCTAATACCTTCAGCTCTTTGTGCAGGAATACTTTCATCAAGTTTTGCATTGAAGAACACGCTATCATGTAATGTTAGACCATCGTGACATGCTAGATATTGTACGTTATCACCTGGATCGTCAGCTTTATAGTTGTTGATTGGTTGACCAAAGATGTTTGAAATCAAAATTGATTTAGAAGCTTCTTTACCTGTAATGAATCCTTGACCTTCGCTCATACCACCCATTTTACATGTATCACGAAGTTCATCATTGAACATTGCGATGCTGTCAGTTTTGTTAGCTTGTTTTTGATCCATACCTTGAGTTCCTGTAGGACCGTTGTACATTTTCCAACCTTCACCAACAAATAGTGTATCTGGGTTGATTGCTGCACAAGCTGCATATGCTTGGTTCATTGTTTCAGTATCAATTAGACCCATTAAGTCAAAACGGAAACCGTCAACTTTATATTCTTTTACCCAATAAGCTGTTGATTCAACAATAAGTCTACGAGCCATTGCGTGTGTTGTAGCAACGTCATTTCCACATCCAGATCCAGATGTATATTTACCATTGTTCATTCTGTAGTAGTAACCAGGAACGATGTCTTCCATTAGAGCTGTGTTAGCCATGTGGTTATAAACTACGTCAAGAAGAATACCTAATCCGTAACTGTGAGCAGCATCAACTAATTCTCTTAGTTCGCTAATTCTTGAGTAAGGATTTGTAGCATCTGTTGAATACCAACCTTCTGGAGTAAAGTAGTTGTGTGGATCGTAACCCCAGTTGTAGTTGTTGTTATTTGCTGTACCAGCATTTTCATAATTACGGTTTGTTTCATCTGTGTAATAGAAGTTTAGTACAGGCATAATTTGTAGGTGAGTAACACCTAATTCTTTTAGATAAGGTAGTTTTTCGATAAATGCTTTGTATGTACCTTTTGGATTTTTTACATTTGAATCACTAGCAATTGTAAAGTCACGAACAGATACTTCGTAAATGATTGCATCTTCTCTTTGTTCAAGTTTAACATAATCATTTACCATTTTTCCAGCTTTATCACTGTTAATATCAACTACAGCAGCACGTCCACTTCCACCTTCGTTTCGGTATGCAGCCATTGATTTTGCATATGGATCTAGTGCGTTGTTTGTTCCACGACTGTTTGTAATTGTATAATCATAGAACCAACCGTTGATGTTTTCAGTTGTAGTTGCTGTCCAAACACCTGTTTTAGCATCTAATTTCATATCAACTGTTTTTGTAGGTGTTTTTAGACCATCTTTGTTGTAAAGATTTAAAACAACTGATGTACTTGATGGAGCCCAAATATTGAATACAGCATTGTTTGTTTTTGCATCATATGTACAACCAAGTACTAAATCAGAACTTGGAATTGTTTGTTCTGCAAGTTGCCACATTAATTCAGAAGCATCAATTTTACAAGGAGCTTCGAAAACAGGGTGTGCTACAACTACTTGTTGGCTTAGATCAACATCTTCAGCTAATGTAATTTTTACACGAGCAGCCCAGTTGTTTTCACGTGATTTATCAGCATTTGTAGAATCTTTAACTGTGTATTTTTTTCCAGTTGCTACTTCATAAACTTCAAATCCTGATGTACCTGGTTCTAGATCTAGACCATATCTATCACTTAAAGATACAACGATTGTGTTGTTTTTTGTTAATTTAGCTGATGTAAGTTGTGGTTTATATACATCAACATTATATGTAGAGTTATTGTCTTGGAAAATTACACAAGCATTTGAAATACTTGTACTCCAAATTCTGTCTTCAGCACCGTCTTTTGTCCAACCATCATCTCTACGAACGATAAGACCTACGTTACCATCTGAGTCAATAAATTCAGTTCCACCAGTTGTAGAACCGTCTGTTTTGAATCTCATGTAAGCGATTCCGTTTTCAACTTGCCAAGTTTGTGTATAATCCCAAGCTTTACTTCCGTCTCCACCTTTTGGAGCCCATAGCCATAGTGCCCATGGATCATAATCTTGATCGTCACGAACATAGAAAACGATAAATTCATCGTCTCCAACATTCATATTGTTTTTCATTTCAATAACAGTTGCAAGTTCAGGTTTTGCAGCTGACTTCCAATAGCCAGGTTCAACTGTTACTGCTTTTTTTGCTGTGCTAGATTTAGCTGTTCCAGCACATCCTGTTGCTAGTAGTACTACTAGAACAGCAGCTATAACGCCAAAAAAACGTTTCATATTTCATTTCCTCCTAATGAACAATAGAAAAATTATATCATAGGATTTTAAAAAAAGATAGAAAAAAATTTAATTTTTACTTATTTTTTGATATAAATGCAGAATAAAAATAAAGCCCTTTAGAAACTCTTGGTTCTAAAGGGCTAATGGGGTTTTATATCATTTTTTATTTTAATACATCTAGGATTGCAGTATCACGTTGCCAACGAACAGCAATATCATAAGGTGTTTCACCAGAGATATTTTTTGAAGTTCTGTCTAAGCCCATAGATAATAATTTTTTGATAATTGAAATATCACCTGTACGAGCTGCATAGTGTAAAATACCTTCACCAGCCATATCTTTTTTGTTTCCAGTTATTTGTACGATTGAATTCAAAATATCAGCATTATTTTCTAGTGCGATACTTACAGCACAATTTCCAGAATTATCTGTAACGTAAGGATCTGCTCCACATTCAACCAATGTTTTTACTAAATCACCTTGATTATTTTTCACAGCTAAAGTTAATGGTGTTAAACCAAGGCTATTTCGTCTATTTAACGGATAATTCATAGATACAAGTAATTGAACTTTTTCTGGTGATACTTTGTTTAACACTGCAATATGAATTGGTGTATTTCCATCAGAGTCTGATAAGTTAATATCATTTCCAAGAACAGCACGAATTGCATCTTCTGATTTATTTAAAACAAGAGATAAAGGAGTTCGCCCATGGGTATCTCTAGATAAAGGATTTCCACCAGCTGTACGAATCAAATTGATAAGTTCAATATTTCCAGATTCAGCTGCTTCGTGGTAAGCGTTTCTACCATACATTTCTTGAATCTGTGGTGATGCTCCTCTTGATAAAAGAAGTTTGATAAGTTCAACATTTCCACTATGAATAGAGTCAATTAGAATTGTTTTTCCAGTTGCATCAGTTGAGTTGATATTTGCACCATTATCCAATAGAAGATTTACCATTGAAACTTTACTAGTGCGAGCTGCTTCGTGAAGTGCAGTTTTTCCAGAAAGATTTTGAGCATCAACATCAATTCCGCTTGAAATCAACAATTTTGCAACATTTTTTGAATCAAAACGAATACATGAGTGAAGTGCTGTGTTTCCAAGATAATCTCGGATTTCTGTATTTGCACCTTTTTGGATTAACAAGCGCAATGTTGAAACACTGTCTGTTTTAGCTGCACTAAATAATGGAGTTTCCCCACTTGCGTTTTGAACATTTGTGTTTCCACCCTTCTCTAAAATTGCTGCAACAGCTGAATCAATTTGCCATTCAGCAGCATAATGAAGAGGTGTATTTCCAAGACCGTCTGTTCCTCGAATTACTTCAGAACTTAAAATCCAATCTTGAACTTCACCACCTAACATCATTGCCATTTTTAGTGGAGAATAATTTTCTGTATTTGTAGCAAATACGTCTGCACCTTTTGCAAGTAAAAGTTCGCCAACTGTACGAAGGTTATTTTTTACAGCCAAGAAAAGTGGAGAATCTCCGTTTCTGTTTCTAGCATTAATATCACTTCCTGATTTAATTAGATAAGTGATTTGTTCATGAGTTGCACCTCGTGAAATTGCAATATGCAATGGTGTATTTCCAAAAGAATCTCGAGTTGAACAATTACTTGTTGTAATAAGTTTTTGAGTCATTTCAAGGCTGATATCAAGAGCTTTACTTAATGGAGTGTTTCCATCCATGTCTTCAGCGTGAATGTCTGCTCCACGTTTTGCATAAAAATCAATATGATCTGCCCACTGATGTTCAACAGCCAATGATAAAGGAGTTACACCTTTTTTGTTTCTTTCGTTAATATCAGCACCAGCATTTACAAGTTTTTCTAGAATATTTGTTTTCATTCCAGCCATTGTTGCAATGTGTAATGGTGTATCACCGTACAAATCTTTTGAATTTGCATCAGCTCCATGTGCCAATAATAGAGAATAAATTTCTCCACGTACAGATTGATCACAGATTATCAAAAGTGGTGTTTTTCCAAGACTGTCTTGAGCATTTGGATTTGCGCCAGCTTTTAACAAGATATTTGCTATTTCACTTTGTCCATAACGTACAGCTTCATGAAGTGGAGTTGAACCAGAAATATCTTTTGCTTTTGTAGATGCTCCACGATTTATTAAATATTCAACAACACCGCTTTGACCTTGGATAGTAGCGATGTGAAGTGGAGTTTGGCCATCATCAAATCGAAGAGAAGGATTTCTTGTTGTAACAGCATCTTCAAAATAACTGAATTTTCCACGTTGTGGAGCAGCTCCAGCTAGAAGTAAATCTGCAGCCATTTGAATTGATGATAAGCTATTTGCGTTTTCATAACAAATATCAAGTGGAGATTTTCCGTAAATATCAATTTCTGAAACAGAAATACCTTTTTTAATACAAAGATTTAGAGCGTCTTTGTTTTGCCATTTTACAAAATAATGAACAATTGTTTGTCCTTGACCATCTACTAATTCACCAGTTTTTGTGGTAATCAATGCATCATAGAATTTTGAACCTTTATTAATTCCAAGTTCTAATGCAGTTAAGCCCTGACCGTCTTTTGAGAAAATATTGCCATTTAGAGCTGCTAAAATTTCTGTTGATTTTATTGCATTGTTTTTGATTGCAACGTGTAATGCTGTCTCACCGTTTATATTTTTGATTTCTGTGTCAGCACCCATGTAAATCAAAAAGTTGATTAAACTGTAATCATCAATACTTGCGGCTGCGTGTAGAGCTGTGTTTCCGTATTCGTCTGAACCGTTTATATCATTTTTTGATTGGAACATGCTTCTAGCTTCATCACTTCTTCCAGCTAAAATCAATTCCTGAATTGAAGGTTGTTTTTCATTTGATGTTGTATCTGCAGTTGGTATAGACAAACATCCAATGAAAGAAAAAATAGTAAGAATTACAAAAGTTGTAATTAATAACCTTTTCATAAATACTCCTAAATGTGTATATGCATCTTTTGTATAGCTTTTAAATTTTAGTTTTATACACTTTTATTATCGTGATATTAAATGAACATTTTTAGAGTTTTTATGTTACAAATCCTTTTTTTTCCGATAATTATTATATGAAAAAGATAGTATTTTTGTTTATTTCAATTTTTTGTTTAACTAATATTTTTTCTCAAAATACAGTAAAAGATAAAATCGAATATTTTGGAGAAACTGAAAAATACATTTTAGTAGAACGAACAGACTTACGCCGATATGACAACGGGCGATACACAGGTTTAACAAGCCGCGAAGTTCGTTCTTTTGTTTCACCAATTTCAGTTCCAAAAAACGTGGCTTCTGAATATTTAGATGATTCTTGGTTTTCTGGCAATTTTATGGTTTTAGAATCCACAAAAAGTGGAAGTTCACTAACTGCAAAAGGCTTAGATAACCTTATCCCATCAACTTTTCATATTTCTGAAAATGGAAAGCTAATCGTTGTGCCAAAAGACAAAGGATTTCCAACTTTTAGAAGTTTTCCAACCTTTCCTGAACAAGAAATCCAACCGGGAGATACTTGGACTGGAGAAGCAATTAGAACAGTAGATCCTTTAAACAAGGGAATATACACAAAACTTCAGATTGTGGTTCAGTACACATATATTGGAAAAGAAGTTTACAAAGAAACACCTGTTTATCATATAACAGCAAAATGGGCAACTCGATACGGAAGTGGCACTCTTTATCATGACTGGGAAGGCGATAAATCCCTTATAAAAGCCACAGGAAGTCACACTGCTGATATTATGGTTTCCATTGAAACTGGAGCTGCAATCCTTATTCGGGATACAGTTGATGAAACTTTTTTCTATGACAATGGAAATAACGTTGCTTACAAGGGCACAATTCTGCTATTTACAGAATTTCCGCCAAGTATCGACAAAACAAAAATCACTTCTGCTTTGAGCAAAATCGCTTCTATAAAAACCGAATCAAATTCAGAAAATTATTATAAAGATGGCGTGCTTTCAGAAAAACCTTCTATTTCTAATGGTTCTGGAAATTCATACAAAGATGATGATTATCCGTTCCAAGTAAATACTTCTTCTGGATATTTGGGAAATGGTGGCTCAGAAACAACTTTAACACCAAAACCAAGTACTCAAACAGTTGTAACCAAACCAGCCACAGCAGAACCTGCTAAAAATGATATGGTTGTGGAAGAAACAGATGCAGGATTACGATTATCTGTTAGAAATTTGCAATTCTATCCAGATAGTTCAGAATTGTTAGCATCAGAAAAAAACCGACTTGATGAAATTGCGGCTGTGCTAAAATTGGTTCCAGAATCAACATTTTTGGTGGAAGGTCACTCAGCCTCTACAGGAAATCCAATTGGGGAAAAAAATCTTTCTGTGGAACGTGCAAAATCCATTGTAGACGAACTTGTAAAACGTGGCATTCCTGCAAAACAGTTTATCTATCGAGGATTGGGTTCGGAAGTGCCGATTGCAGACAATTCCACAAGCGAAGGCAAGGCACAAAATCGCCGTGTAGAAATTACGATTTTGGAATAAATATTTTTTTCAGCTTTGAAAAGCTGGTAAACTATATGAGGGGTGGAAAACCATCTTTTTCGAGGCGAAGTTTTTCCACCCCTCAAACTCCCCGCCTTTCCTTGCACGACCAAAGGGCTTGCCGCCCTCTGGA
>JAZQUR010000119.1:0-7669 GCA_045631425.1 Treponemataceae bacterium
AAGAAATGAATATTGATTTTTATACATAAAATCAGAACTGAAAATTAAAACGTTTTTAGATTATGTATAAAGTTTATTAAAAAGTAATAGCATATATTAGTTTTGTTATTTACATAAAATGCCGAATATTTATAATGTAACTAATAGAAGAAATACTGATGATAAAAGGCATTTTCACGAAAACCTTTGTTTCATCTTTTTTTCGGGAATAGAAACACTCTAAACTCGGAATCATTGGAGAAGAATTATGCAAATTATTCCTATAGCAAGTGGAAAAGGTGGAGTTGGAAAAAGTTTACTTTCTGCAAACTTGGCAGTGGCTTTGGGCAAAGCTGGAAAAAAGGTTGTTATCGCCGACTTAGACTTAGGAGCTTCTAACCTTCACTTAGTATTAGGTCAACAAGCACCAAAAGCTGGAATCGGAACATATCTTTCTGGTCAATCAAAATTCAACGAAATAATCAGTCCAACTGACTATCAAAACGTTTACTTTATCGCAGGTGATGCAGAAATCCCAGGTTTAAGCTCTATTAAAACTTCTCAAAAAAATGAGTTGATTCGAGAATTTCAAAAAATAGATGCTGATTTTTTAATTTTAGACTTGGGGGCAGGAACTCACCTTTCTATTTTGGATTTTTTCTTACTTTCTCCACAGGGAATTATCGTTACAGCACCAACTGTTACAGCAACTCTAAACGGTTATCTTTTCTTGAAAAATGTAGTTTTCAGATTGATGTATAACTCTTTCAAAAAAACTTCAAAAGCTTACGAATATTTGGAACGCTTAAAACAAGATTCATCATCTTTGCAAAAGCTTTACATCCCAAAATTGATTGAAGCTATCAAAGAAATCGATCCATGTAGCGCAGAAATCTTTGAACGCCGCATGAAACAATTTTGCCCACGTCTTGTTCTAAACATGATTGATGATCCAAAAGATGCAGACAAAGCATACAAAATCAAGCGTTCTTGCTCAGAATATCTTGGGCTAGAACTAGAACATCTTGGTGTAATTTACAAAGATCCAATGCAAGATGTTGCATTATCTTCACGGTTGCCAATTTCTGTGTACAAACCACAATCAGTTTTATCACAAGCAATTTTCCGTGTGGCAGATAAAATCCTAAGCGCACAAGCTATCCACTTTGAAGGAGATTTGGCTGCAACTTTCTCAACTGCTGACACAGAAGCTGAAACAGACTACATCGCACGTCTTTCTTATGTAGAAGACTTGATGGGAAGTGGTGCTATTACAGTTGGGGAACTTGGAGAAACTATAAAAGCTCAACAATACGAAATCACACAGCTACGAAAAGAAGTAAATCTTCTTAGAACGAAACTTTCAAAAGCTGTTGCACAAGGATACAGATTATAATGCCACTATATATCAATTTTCCGACTTGGATTCATCCAGAAATTGTTCCAGGAATTCCCTTTCTCTCACTTTTTAGATGGTACGGTTTAATGTACGTTTTTGCTTTTGGAACAGCATTTTTCGTGTTCAAAAAGCAAATGGCAGAGGGAGCTCTTGATACAAAAGACTACAAAGCAAATATGGATGATGTGTTCAGTTTTTTCACATTCAGTATTTTAATGCTTTTAGTTGGGGCTAGAGTTTTTTCTTGCTTGATTTACGATACATCAACATTATATTGGAGAAAACCTTGGCTTATCTTTTGGCCTTTTGACGAAAACTGGAATTTCACGGGGCTTCAAGGAATGTCTTATCATGGTGGATTTGTTGGTGGACTTTTGGGGATGATAATTTGGTGCTTGTGGCACAAAAAGCCAGTTCTCAAATGGATTGATGTTATGGGAGTTTCCATCCCACTAGGCTATACATTTGGGCGTCTTGGAAACTTCTTGAACGGGGAACTTTTCGGACGAATTACCACAAAACCTTGGGGAATGGTTTTTCCATACGCAAGACGATTTTCCGTTTCAATTCCTTGGGTTCAAGAAATCGTTGAGGAAATCGGAATGCCCCTTGCAAACGGACAAGCTCTTGTAAACTTACCACGACATCCAAGCCAACTTTACGAAGCCTTTTTTGAAGGAATCGTTTTATTTTTGATTTTGTGGTTTGTTAGAAAAAAGAAACCTTTTGACGGATTTATTTTGGGACTTTACCCAATCGGATACGGAGTTTTCAGATTTTTTATCGAATACTTTAGAGAACCTGATGCAGAACTTGGTTACAGAATCGCATCTGTGGCAGACGCTCCAACTTATCTAAACGTGTCTTGGGGAAATATTTCAACTGGACAGATTTTATGCTTGTTGATGATTGCAGGCGGTATCGGAATTTTAACAGTTCTTTCCATCAAGCATCATATGGATAAGAAAAAAGGTCTTTTAGACGAGTCAGTTAAGACATCAAAACAGAAAAAAGCTAAAAAATCATAGATTTTAGAAGAGGACAAGTGCTGATAAAGTGCTTGTCCTTTTTTTTCGCAGGTTGGCGCAACTTTCCTACTTCAGAAGAAGTTTCACATCCCACTTTTTCAAAATCTCACTAGGATAATAAGACAATTTCGCTTTTTTTAAGCCCGGAAGCCCCAAATCTTCTTCACGGTTGATAAAGTCTACGCCTTGCATTTTCGCAAACTGATTATTGATAAAGCTGTAGGCGCCTTCAAAAGCATAGGGCATAATCCCTTTTTCAAAGTGAATGTCTAAAGTCTTTGAATTGATAAGAGAAGCAACCGTCATGGCAACTGGCTTTCCATCAACATAAACCACACCACCAGAAAGATTTAGCTCAAAAAACTTGTCCAAGGCCTCCCGGATGATATCAAACTCTTGCTCAGCACTTTTTGAGATTTCACCCTTTTCCTTTTCCGCCTGAAACCAAAGCTTTTCAACCATCCACGCATCTTCAATATTTTCTTTTGAAATTTTTTGAAACTCTGCTTTTGGAAAAGTCCTTAAAAACCGAGAAATGTGGTTTCGCTTTTTTTGATATTTAGCACCTAGCAAATTCCCAAGATTTTCCCGCGAATAAATGTAATCAAAAACTGATTCCTTTTCTATTTCTACCACTTTTCCCGGAAAATTGGCGTTTAACAAGTCCAAGTCTTTTTCATAAACAAAAGTAAAATCCAAATCATCAGTTTTGTTTGCACTTTCTTCAGAAATCAAAATATTTATTCCCTGAAGGATTTTTTCATCAGGAGATTTTTCTTGAGCTTCAACAGGAAGTGGAATCCCAAAATATATTTGATTGTCGATGTTGTATTGGCGAAAAAGCAAATTCTCAAAAAAGGCGATTTTTGTATCGTATTTTTTTCTGTATAAAAACAAATTTACAGCAGACATTTCATTCCCAAACTGATGATTAACTTCTGCCACAGTTTTTATTACATCTAAATCTGATATTAAAGGTGTTCTCCAATCTAACATTTTTTTCCCATGTAAAATCTATCTCAATTATGCAGATTTTTTCAAATTTTCCCTAAATATATATTCATCAAAATCAACTGTCAAATAGTTAAAAAGAAATATTTCAGTTTTTTTTCCAAAGTTATAGAATATTTTTATAGAATTATTTATTTTATATTAGAATAATTTAGGAGTTCCCGATGGAAATGATTTTTCAGCTTTTATTATTAGTTTTAGGCTTTGTTTTTCTTGTAAAAGGTTCCGATTGGTTTGTTGATGGAGCCGCAGGAATCGCTACAAAATTTGGTATACCACAACTTATCGTTGGGCTAACAATCGTTGCTATGGGAACAAGTGCTCCTGAAGCTGCAGTTAGTATTACCGCTGCAATGAACGGAAGTGCTGACATCACTATCGGAAATATTGTTGGTAGTAACATCTTAAATGTTTTGATAATCCTTGGTCTTTCTGCAGTGGTTTTCCCTTTGACAGTAGACAAAGACACAATCAAATTTGACATCCCAGTTACAATTTTGGCAACACTTTTACTTATCATTTTAGGAAAAGATGGAAATATCACACGAATTGATGGCATCATTTTATTGGCAATTTTTGTTACATATCTTCTTATCTTGATAAGAAAAGCAAAAAAATCACAAACTCAAAACACAGAAGTGATTTCTGAAGAAAACGCTGATGAAAAGCCAAAATCAATGGTTATGCTTTTAGTGATGATTCTTGGTGGTCTTGCAATGGTTATTTTGGGAAGCCGCTTTGTTGTTATTTCAGCTTCTTTTATCGCACGACAATTTGGATTAAGCGAAAGATTTATCGGTTTGACAATCGTTGCTCTTGGAACTTCTCTACCAGAACTTTTCACATCAGTTGTAGCAGCTTCTAAGAAAAACTGTGATATTGCTATCGGAAACATTATCGGAAGCAACTTGTTCAACATCCTTTTCGTTGTTGGGCTTTCAAGTTTGATTATTCCAGTACCATTTACAAGCGCTTTCCGAATTGATAGTTTGATAGCTTTGGTTTCAGTAGCTGCACTTTTATTGTTCTGTCTTCCAAAGAAAAGACTTTCTCGCTTCGCAGGTGCAATTTTCTTGATAGCCTACGCAGCATATTTTGCTTTTTGGTTAGTGTAATTTAATAAAATCACCCGCTAAACAAAAAAAAACTATTCCATCAGCTTTTATCCCGATGGAATAGTTTTTCTTTTTTAAAGGACTTCAGTTTTTCTATAAACTTTTAGAACAAACTTTTTGAAAACTACAATTTGATATTTAGCTTTTCAACCTTTCCTTCAAATTCGTATTCCACAAAAATCCGTCGCTTATTATCAGATACTTTTAGAATTTTTCCGTTGTGTAATTCTAGAACTCGTAAAAATGTTTCAACTTTTTCTTTTGTGTACAATTTGCAGTTGTCGGAAGTGAACCAAAGTGAGCCAAATAAACCGTTTACAGTAGCTAATTGATTTTTTTGCTTTTCAGTTAGCTTGATATTTTCATCTCGTAACAAGAAAACATCTGGATCGTTTAAGAAAGCCCGACCATTTAATCCACGACGATAAATAGAATCGCAAATTGTATTTTTTGTAGAGATTCTCTCGCGATGCAACAATCTCATACAATGTTTGTCATCCCAGTCCAAGCCCATATCACAGCCTATGCGGCAAAAATCCACTTTCCCAAATGATGGTGCCAAAGGAACGCCACATCCCAAAATCAATTTATTCCCACAAAGCCGACGAAGTAAGTCCATCGCCTCACACATTTGTTGACCACGAGTTTTTTCAGCAGTTGGCACTCTATCCGCCGCATAAAGAAAGTCCAGTTTCACCATATCAAATCCCCATTGATTTAACACAGTATCAAAAACATTTTCCAAATATGCCACAACTTCTGGATTATACAAATCCAAAGCGTAAAATCCCGACCAGTTTGAACCACCTTTTACAAGATTTCCCTCTTTATCTTTGCGAATCCAGTCTTGATGATTTTTGAAAATTTCTGATTTTGTTTCGCATACAAAAGGCGCCAACCAAAGCCCTCCACGCATTCCACGACTATGAATCAAGTCACAAACTGATTTCATGCCATTTGGGAATTTCTTTTCATCGTAAAGAAGCCAGTCACCAATTGCAGACTCATATCCATCATCAATTTGGAAAATATCAATTTTTGTTGGCAATGCGGACATTCCCTCTAAATCATTTTTAATAATTTCCTCAGAAATATTTTCATAGTGATTGTACCAACTTGTGTATCCGCACATAGGTTTTGCAAAAGGCTTTTTGTACCCGTGATATTTTTCCATCATTGAAAACCAAGTATTGAAAACTTCATCATAAGAGCCAGATAAAATCGCAACATCTAAAATTGGATAATTTTTTGAAATCTCCAAGCCCTCGCAATCTTTCTCGATAGATAAAATTTGATTTTTGCCAGAATATTTTAAAATTGTGTAGCCAGTGGATTCATCAAGAGAGCCCACAAAATTGTAGTTTTCGCCTTGGCGCACATAACCAAAAGAAAATCCGTGGAATTCCCCTTTTTTCTCTGAATATTCCACAAAAGAATAATCGCCATAAGCACCAAAAACAAAATCCGTTCTCACCCGTTTCGGAACAGGTTGCAAACCGTACATTTTATCGCTTAAAGAAAGCTCACGAGTGTCAGTCCAAGATTGGTAACCATTTAACAAAATTCTGTGAGATTTTTTGCATTCCCAAGGCATATTTGCCGCCGCAGAAATGATTTTTAGCGTTTTTTTCGGAGCGATTTCTGCAAACAAGCGGTTTTCCCGAAAATCTGCAATTAAATCAAAATATTCGCAAGAGCCATTTCCCGTAAAATAGTGATAAGAACCGCCATCCTCAGTTTCAATTTGGATTTCAAAATTAAATCGTTGCATTTCCGACCTCGCCAGTGGATAAAAATCTTTATTCGATAGGAAGTCTAACACGCAAGATATGAGATGTCAAATTTTCGCAAATCTAATATTCGCCTAAACATTTCCTTGGGAATTGCAAGATTTTTGAAAGGTGGATTTTATTGATAGAAAGTATCTTTTGCTCTTTCGTATTCAGAATTCACAAAAAAATAAAATAAGAGCCCAATATCTATACCAACATCAAAAAAATAAGAGAATTTTTGGTTAGTAAATCTTACACCTGCAGTTGCATTTAAGCCTTCAATCTTCAAATATTTAAATTTTTCTTTATTCATGAAAAGAGAAAATCTTATCCCACTCTCAATATTGAAGAAATCCATATTTTGTGGATTAACAAAACTAGAAAAAATATAAGGCTTTAACTCAATAACTTTTTTAAAATGAAAAATATCATAAAATACCTTTAAATTTAGAAGCCCAAATTGAATGTTATCATTTTCCATACCATAAAATGATAATGGCAATACAGATAGCCCTACACCACTGTCAAAGTCTTCAAATTTAAATTCAAGAAGTTTTCCACTTAAAAACAAATCTTGCTCTTTTGTGTTCGTTTCTCCACCAACTGATATTTCTCCAACATCAAAAGAGAATCGAATATCATTTCCAAATAATCGAGTTGTAAAAAACAATAATAATAAAAATATAATTTTGCTTTTCATCTTTTTGTTCGTTGTTTTCCTAGAACAGCACCCTTTTTTGACTTACAACGTAAGTACGAAACTATATTTTTTACACTAATAAAGCGTTAAATAACTTCCAAAATTCCATAAAAAGTGGAATGCACAGAAAAATGGAATAAATGGGAAAACTTTATATCCAAAAAGGATGATTAGTCTAATAGCAAAAATTGTGCAAAAACTATAAATATCAAATCCATTTGAAAAGTTTGTAAAATGTAATAATGTAAATAAAATGCTTACAATAATTACGTTAGCAATAAAAGGAAGTTTTTTTGTCTTAAATCCTTCATAAAACAAACCTATAAACAAATATTCTTCAGCAATCACTACAAAAACTTGTTTGACAATAGAAAAAATAAATTGACTAGTTGAAAGTTTATTCTCAACAAAATCTCTAGCCCAGAAACACAATAAAATTTTCCCAATCACAATTAAAGAAAAAATAGTGATTACAGCAATTCGTTTTTTGTTGAAGTTTTTATCAGAATTTTTTGCATCTCTATAACAACCTATATTAAAATCAAAAATATTTGTGAAAAAGAGAATACAAAAGCTCATTATCGCGAAAAATAAAATTGAATGGATATCATTTGTGTCATATTTTTTTAAAATAGGATTTAGGAATAGTAAATAAATAAAAGATA
>JAZQUR010000120.1:0-1465 GCA_045631425.1 Treponemataceae bacterium
GAATAGATTTCTTCAAGCGACAAGTTTTTTTCGTTCACAAGATATAAAACAGCTAATCGATATAGAAAATAATCGTATTGTTTGGATTTATCATCAATTTTTGCATAAAAATTTTCCAAGCCCTGATTTACGTCGTATGAACTACTTGTTGCAACAACTTCCGCAACTCCCTCCCGTTTCCAAGTTGGATAAAAAAACGTATCCAAAGCTTGAAGTCCTTTTGTCAAATAAACGTGAGTAAGTTCGTGCACAGCAGTTTGCACCAAAGTTCTTTGATTGTACTTTTCAGCCATTCCAGTAATTGTTTCGTTTATAAAATCAGTTTCTGAAAAATGGATAACAGCATAATTTCCAAAATTCATAACAAATCCAATTGATTTTCCAAGAGCAATGGTAGAATAAAACTTTTTATCATTATGAAAACAGAAAACAACTTTTTTATTGGACTTATAAAAAGGATTTTCCTTTGCAATTTCAAGAATTTTATCAGAACATTCGATAAATCGCCGTAATTCCTCGCCTTTTAGTTCTTTTGCAGATGTAAAAAGAAAATTTCCACTTTCATATTTTGTAGTCAAACACAATGGCATAAAAAATCTGATAGAAAGAATAATAAGGGCAGCAACTAGAACTATTGATAAAACAATATTTTCGATTTTTTTGTACTTTGTGTTAGTTTTTTCTTTGGATGTTTTTTTGAACATTTCTTTAATCTCCGACTTTTATATAAACTTTATGTAAAATAAAACTATGTAAAATTAACTTTGTTACAATTTTTGGCAAAAAGGCAAAAAAAAAGCACATTTGATAATTCAAATGTGCTTACAAGAGTGGGCGATGAGGGGATCGAACCCCCGACAACCTGGGTGTAAACCAGATTGTCTATCACTTTTAATTTCTTGAGAAAAAAGAAAAATTATTCTACCTTTTCTTTCGATTTTAAGGTGATTAGTCCTTTTTTGCAAAAAGAAAAATAGAGAACCATCTTAAAAGTCCAGGTTTAGGTTGGTTCTCTTTTTTTTAAAAATTTGACCAAAGCAGCGTCGCTAACAAGTTTCATCTCTCTCTTTTTCTCTTGTTCCCAAGGTTCGAATCCTTGGTTGGTCAATAAAGCGAAGTTTAGACTCAATGCAACTGGGCTAACTTCTTTAAAGTCGTTGCATGACTTTAAAAATACAAAGACCAAAGGTTTGGGTAAACTTTTGTTTATAGTTGGTTCAACTCCAACTTCTTTGTTTCGCCATGTATTTGGCATACATATTATTTTAACTTTCAGGAGCCTCGACAATTATGAAAGTAATCACATTCGCACTCCAAAAAGGTGGAGTTGGCAAAACATCTATTTCCGTATCTGTAGCTGTTGATTTAGCTCAGAATAACTACCGAACCCTTCTTATTGATAGCGACCCACAAGGCAATGCTACAACCTGGCTTGACATCCAAGAAATGAATCTTGAACTTGCAG
>JAZQUR010000121.1:0-4687 GCA_045631425.1 Treponemataceae bacterium
TGTCTGTCGATCAAATAATATGGGAAATACTTTCAGATGATACAAAAATTTTTATTCAGAGAAATGTTTTAAATTTACCTCCAGAAAATTTTTGTAATATAGATTTTTGGTTAAATTTCAAACCAACTAAGAAAAATGCACTCCTAAGAATAAATCATGCTTCTCGAAATGAATTGATGAAAAATCATTTTTTTATTACACCAAAAGAGGTTCGAAAAAAAATATTTGAATTATATTTAGCATCTAATTCTTATGCAGAAGCAAATAACTTTGCCCAAGCAGTAATTAATGCAATTTTTGATATTGAGAGAGATGAAATTATTGATTTTATTTTCAAAAATTAATAAAAACAACCTAATTAAAGAAAGTAATTCTATAAATTACATTTTATGTGAGATACAAAAAAACTCTATTTTTACAAAAGATGAATTTAATGAATTATTAATAAATAATAACTTGCAACAATTTGTTATGAACTAGCTATGGGATATCTCATTTTATACAAAATAAATATTGCAAATAGTACAATTTTTGTTATAGTATAAAGTGACATTTTCTCTAGGAGGCTATTTCATGACACTTATTCCTTTAATTCTTTCTGGTGGTGCAGGAACTAGACTTTGGCCACTTTCTACAGAAAAGCATCCAAAACAATTTCTAAAACTTACATCTGATAAAACCATGATTCAAGAAACTTTACTCCGTCTTGAAGGACTTGAAATTGGTTCTCCAATTATTTCTTGCGGCGAAGGTCACAGGTTTTTAGTTGCCCAGCAAATTGGCGAAATATCAGATAAAAAGCCAACAATTATCCTTGAACCTATAGCAAAAAACACTGCTCCTGCAATTGCTGCTGGATGTTGTGCAGCAATGCAACAAGATGAAAACGCTGTTGTTGTTGTACTTCCAAGCGATCACGTTATTTCAGATAAAAAAGCTTTCCAAAAAGCTGTTTTAATTGCTGCACAAAGTGCACTTGAAGGCAATTTAGTTACTTTTGGTATTGTGCCTACCTTTCCATCTACAGGTTATGGATACATAAAATGTGGAAAAATGGAAACTGATATATTCAATCTTGAACGATTTGAGGAAAAACCATGTCTTGAAAAAGCCCAAGAATATCTTTCAAGCGGTGATTATTCTTGGAATAGTGGTATGTTTGTTTTTAAGGCAAAAACTTTTCTAGAAGAATTAAAACTACATAATCCACAAATGGCAGATTTTTCTGTAAAATCTTTTGAAAATGCAAATGTAGAATCTGACTTTATTCGCTTAAATACTGAATATTTTAGTCAAATAAAAGGAAATTCAATAGACTATGCAGTAATGGAAAAAACTTCCAAAGGCAAAGTTGTAAAACTAAATGCAGGTTGGAATGATGTTGGTTCTTGGTCTGCTTTGTATGATATTAGCAAGAAAGACGAAAACTTAAATGTTTTCAAGGGTGATGTTATTGCTCTTGATACAACATCTTCTTACATTCGTGGTTCAAATCGCACAATTGCCACAATCGGATTGGATAACGTCGTAATTGTTGATTCTGATGATTCAATTTTAATTGCAGCAAAAGGCAAAATCCAAAATGTAAAGAAGATTGTGGAAGAGATAAAGGGAAAGTAAAAAACAGCCCAACCAGAAATCTGATTAGGCTGTTTGGTGAGTTTACTCACAACTAAAAGTATGACCTTGAACTTTATTTACAAACTCGTATTCAATAGTTTGTTTTAAGCCATCTTCAAGTTTCACTGGCGGCACAAAGTCTGTTTTCTTGATATTTGCACCAACAAAGTATGTATTTTGGCAGAATTTTTTAACACGAATTGAACTTATTGCAAATTTCTTTCTTGTGATAAATGCCAATAAGTCAAAACATTTTCCACCACAATATGCTAACCAATATGGAAAGTGAATAAGCTTTGATTTTGGTTTTCCAAGGAATTTGTAAACATCTAAAACAAGATGATTCATATCATAAGCAGGTTCATCACAATAATTGTAAAGATGTTCACCACCTTCGTTATCATGGGATAATTCATATTCAATGAATGCTGCAACGTTTTCTACATAGTTCATTGATTTTCTGTTTGTACCTTTTCCAACCATTGGGAATTTTCCACCGGCAATTTGGCGTAAAAGGTTATAAACATTACCTCTATTTTGTTCACCGAAAATTACAGTAGGACGGATAATAACAACAGAATTAGAAGAATCTTTAGCTAACCATTCACGATATTTACCTTCTGCTAAATATTTTGTTCTTCCATAATCATTAAAGTAATTGATTTCACCAGTTTCATCTGTTCCTACAGGTGCAAAACCATAAACAGCTACAGAACTTGTAAAAATGATTTTTTTAATTCCAAGTTCAGAACAAGCGTTACACACATTTTCACTACCTGTAACATTTACATCATCATATAAAGATTTTGGAGTAACATCATCTCTGTGTTCTGCAGCTAGATTGATAACAACATCACTTCCTTTTAGAACATCTATCAATGATTGCATTGGCATTGCTTTTGCAGCTTCTTCTGCCTTTCCTGGCGCACTTGCAGCATCTGTCAAACTTTCTGGAAAATCCTTTGTTTCATTTCCTGCATTTCTAATATCACAACGTACCCATAATTCTGGATATGTTACACTTCTTCTTTTGTCAGCAATTTTTACTATATGCCCTGCAGCCAAAAGTCTTTTTGTTAAACGAGTTCCAACAAATCCAGAACCACCAATAATTGTTATTTGCATGATTTATTTTCCTTTGTTTATCAATTTTTCGTAAATATTTTTATAGGATTCCCACATTTTTTCCAATGTAAAATTCATATTATATTTATTATAAGACTCTATTTCCATATTTTTTTTCTTGGAATTATCCTCTAATATAGCTTTTATAGCATTAGTTGCTTCATCAACGTCATTCTTTATTAATTTTCCATTAGTATCATCAACTAATTCATAAATACCGCCAACATCAGATGCAACAATTGCTTTTTTTTGACTCATTGCTTCAATAATAGTCATTGGTAATCCTTCGAAATTAGAAAATAAAACAAACAGGTCACACAAATTAATATACTTACTTGCGTTTGGAACATCACCCATTAATTTTACATTTTCTGGAACATCATATTTATTATAAATATCCTCCAATGATAAATTTGGTTCTCCACCAATCCAAATAAAAAGATAATCAGTTCCAAAATTCCTTGCAACATTTAAAAATAAATCAAACTGCTTAGGAGGAGCAATACGAGCAATTGTCATTACAACTTTTTTATTACTTACTTCAAAAGGAAAAGATGATTCTTTATTTATAGATAATTCACTAATCCCATTATAAATCGTACTAACATTTTTTGTAATCTTTTCTGATTTTAGATTCTTATTGTCATAATCAGAAACACCAACAATAGCACCACAAAAGTGTTGCAATATTCTTTCAAGAGGCAAAAATATTCTATGAACCAAACGAATTGAATCAAAACCATGAACTGTATAAACAACTCTATTTTTCATTCCAAGTCCAATAATTCTTCCTAATACTCCTGCTTTACTTGAATGCAAATGTATTATGTCTGGCTTAAATTCCTTTTTTACTTTCAATAATTCAAACACAACCTTAATATCTTTTAAGGGTTTAATTGGTTTTACAAGATTTTTTAAGAAATATTGATTTACCTCAGATGGTAATTGTCCCCAAAGGTATCCTCCTGCCATACTTGCAACAGCCACTTCATGTCCATCTTTTATAGCAGAATTACATAAGTCTATACAAACTTTTTGAGCTCCACCTAACTCAGTATTAGTGATTATGTGTAGTATTTTCATTTTAGTTTCTCCCAACAATATTTTAATCCATTTAGAAAACCTTTGTTCTTCATAGCCATTATAACATGATAACAATAAACTATTAATTTTGAAAAATTATTATTTCCAAATTTTTCATATATCAAATATTTTTTTATTTGTACTTTTTTTTGCCAATCTTCTATCCAACTAGCATCATAATGATGAATTGTATATGTATTATCTGTAATATTTAATATACCTGTTTGTACATTTTTGGGGCAAAAATATTCTGAAGGATAAATAAATATATTAGATACACACTGGATTTTTTCATCAGTATTAAATCCATACTTATAAAAAATTTCAGAAACTCTATCAACAACTGTATATAAGTTTAACGAACCATCGTCTAGTAAAAAAGAGGAGGCTTGATAAGAATCTAAAATTTCTTTATATATTGGACTCGCCGCTGGAATCGCCAAACCAAGTCCAGCGGCGAGTTTCCCTGGAACTTCAACACCAGCAAAAGGACCTTTTGCCAAAATTTCATCGAGTTCTTTTATAACTTCTACATCTGTATCAAAATACAAACCACCGTGTTCATACAGAATGTCAAATCGAGCATAATCACTTACAAATGCATATTTTTTTGCATTATAAGCTTGAGAAATATAGGGAATTTTATGTACATCATAATTTTGCTCATTCCATTCAATAATTTCATAGTCAGGAAGAAATTTTCTCCAACTTTCTATACATTTCAATGCTAATTCAGGTAAGGGATTTCCTCCAAACCAACAATAATGAATTTTCTTTGGAATCATATAAAAACCTCAAAAAATTAAAAATATAATCTTTCTCTTAATTCGATATTAAAAGCATTTAGTGATAATAATAT
>JAZQUR010000122.1:0-9975 GCA_045631425.1 Treponemataceae bacterium
TCAGAATTCTGAATTCAGATTTTTTATACCGCATCAACAATCAAGTTGTAGTCACCAGGAAAAATCTCTGGATTTGTAGCGAGATTTTTAGCAAGAAAAGGAAGAATATTTTTCATTTGTTCATCTAAATGCCATGGCATATTGATAACAATCATTCCAGAACCGTAAAGCCCCATCTCTTTTTCTGGCGAATCTACTAAAAGTTCTGCACACAAAAAGCTTGTAGGCGTACTTGCCGCTAATTCCCGAAGTGAACTTTTCATAAAGGCAAGCTCAGCATCGCGATGTTTCAAAAGTGGATACCACAAACACAAAATACCAGATGACCATTTTTTGTGTGCAAGCTTTAATCCTTCTGAAACATTTTCATAATCGGAATCAACTTCATAACTTGGATCCATTAGAAGCAAACCGCGTCGAGGGTCTGGTGGCAAAAGTGCTTTTATGGCATCAAAAGCATTTCTGTGATGGATTCCAAGTCGCCCGTCGTGTAGATTTTTCTTCATATTCACGCGCAAAATATCAATTTCTGTGTTGTGAAGCTCGATGAGTTGGATTTTATCTTTTTCACGCAAATAATTTCGCATGATTTCAGGTGAACCCGGATATTTGTTTTGATTTTTGTATTTTTTGCACAAATTGATGTAAGGAACGATTTCCTCTGGCAAACTGATATTAGGTTGATTTTCAATTTTTTCTAAAAGGTTGATAATTCCTGCGTTTGTTTCACCAGTTTTTTCTGCTCTCTCATCATCAAGAACATAAATCCCTGCTCCAGCGTGAGTATCGATTAGAGAGAATGGCTTATCCTTTTTGTGCAAACTTTGCAAAACCAATGTTAATAAGCTGTGTTTTAAAATATCAGCGTGATTTCCTGCGTGAAAAGCATGTCTATAACTGAGCATAATCTAATATTCCTTGTCCACAAGAATTTAGTTTTCTAATTCTGAAAGTGGAGTTGGAGAAGGTGAGTTGTTTTCGCCCTCGATTTTTGCAATTTCTTCGTAAAGATTTTTTGCTTTGTTTGAAATCTTTGTAGGAACTTTTACCAAAAGTTTGATGTACAAGTCGCCTTTTCGGTTAGAGTTTGTATATGGAACGCCTTCTTCTTTTAGACGTAAAAGTTTTCCGTGTTGTGTTCCTGCAGGGATTTTTAGCTTGATTTTTCTATCATCCAAAGTTGTGATGAAGATTTCTGCTCCCAAAGCAGCTTGTGTAATAGAAATTGGAACTGCGCAGTACAAATCTTGGCCGCTTCTTTCAAAATATTTGTGAGAAGCAACGTGTAAAACGATGATTAAATCACCTGCTTGGCCGCCATTTGTTCCTGCATCACCTTGTCCCGGAATTGTAATACGTTTTCCGTTATCAACACCTGCTGGAATTGTAACTTTGATTTTGCGTCTTTTTTGTTGTGTACCTTTTCCGCCACAGCTTGTACATGGATTATCGATAATTGTACCTGTTCCAGAACAAGAAGGACATGGTTGTGAAACTGAGAAAAATCCTGCGCTACGGCGAACTTCTCCCATACCCTGACAAGTTGGACAAGTTTTTCTACTAGCACCGTTGGCGCCACCTGTTCCGTGACAAACATCACAAGTTTCTTTATGTTGGAATGCTAATTCTGTAACAACACCGTAAACAGCATCTTTGAAAGAGATTTCTAAATCATAACGGAGGCTTTCACCTTGGTTTGATGTTCTACCGCCACGTCTTGTTCTAGATGAACCGCCGAAACCAGAGCCACCAAAAAGATTTTCGAAGATGTCACCAAATCCGCCACCGAACAAGTCGCTAAAATCTGAGTAAGCGTGTGAGTATCCACCGCCTCCGCCGCCCATTCCTTCTAGACCTGCGAAGCCGTATTGGTCATAAATTTGACGTTTTTGTTCATCAGAAAGGATTTCGTAAGCTTCTGTAGCTTCTTTAAATTTATTTTCTGCTTCTTTATCTCCCGGATTTTTATCAGGGTGATATTGAACTGCTAGTTTTCTATAGCCTTTTTTAATTTCATCTTTTGTTGCTGTTTTGGAAACTCCAAGAACTTCGTAATAATCTCTTTTGGCCATCTGTAATACCTTAAAATCACAAATATTGATATATGGATTTTACGTCAAATTAAAAATCCAAAGTAAATCTTTTAATAATATATCAAAAAATCTACTTATAATACAAGTAAAAATCTAAAAATGACTTGTAAAAAAAAAGCCATCTAAAAAGAAATCTTTTTAGACAGCTTCTTTCAAAAGGTGACTAGAAAAACTCTAATCACCTAGGTTTGAAAATTATTTGTCGTCGTCTACAACTTCGTAATCAACGTCATCTACAGAACCTTTGTTAGGACCTGCTGAAGCACCTGCATCAGCTTCTGGATTTGCTCCACCTATGTCTGGGTTTCCACCAGCTGCAGCTTGTTGTTTATAAAGTTCTTCAGCAATTTTGTATGAAGCTTCTTGAAGTTCTTTTGTTTTTGCTTTGATAGCTTCAACGTCGTCGCCTGATAGAACTTGTTTTAGAGCTGCGATTGCATCGTCGATTTTTTGTTTTTCAGCTGCATCAACTTTATCGCCAAGATCTTTTAGAGATTTTTCAGTTGCGTAAATCATTGAGTCAGCTTCGTTGCGAGCGTCGATTTTTTCTCTTTCTTTTTTATCTGCTTCTGCGTTTGCTTCAGCTTCTTTTACCATGCGGTCGATTTCTGATTCGCTTAGTCCACTTGAAGATTCGATACGGATTTGTTGTTCTTTTCCTGTTCCCTTATCTTTTGCAGAAACTTGAACAATACCGTTTGCATCGATATCAAATGTAACTTCGATTTGTGGAACACCACGTGGAGCTGCTGGAATACCTACTAGGTCAAATTTTCCAAGTGTGCGGTTTTGTGCAGCCATTTCCCGTTCACCTTGAAGAACGTGGATAGAAACTGCTGTTTGTCCGTCAGCAGCTGTAGAGAAGATTTGGCTCTTTCTTGTAGGAATTGTTGTATTTCTTGGGATAAGTTTTGTGAAAACACCACCCATTGTTTCGATACCTAGTGAAAGTGGAGTAACGTCAAGAAGAAGAACGTCTTTAACATCACCGCCAAGGATACCACCTTGAATTGCAGCACCAACAGCAACTGCTTCGTCAGGGTTTACACCTTTTGAACCTTCTTTACCGAAGATTTCTTTTACAGTTTGCATAACTTTTGGCATACGTGTTGAACCACCAACAAGTAAAACTTCATCAATTTGTGAAGCATCTACACCAGCGTCAGCTAGAGCTTTGCGACATGGTTCTTTTGTGCGTTCTAGTAAACTGTCTGTCATTTGTTCAAATTTTGCACGTGAAAGTGATCTTTGTAGGTGTTTTGGACCTGTTTGATCAGCTGTGATAAATGGCAAGTTGATTTCTGTTTCTGTACGAGCAGAAAGGTCGATTTTTGCTTTTTCAGCTGCTTCTCTTAGGCGTTGTAGAGCCATTCTATCTTTTGATAGATCGATTCCTGTTTCGTTTTTGAATTCTTCGATTAACCAGTTGATGATAGCTCTATCGAAGTCGTCACCACCAAGGTGTGTATCACCGTTTGTAGATCTTACTTCAAAAACACCGTCACCTAGTTCTAGGATAGAAATATCGAATGTACCACCACCAAGGTCGTATACAGCGATTAATTTGTCATTTGATTGATCTTTGTTGAAACCGTAAGCTAGAGCAGCTGCAGTTGGTTCGTTGATAATACGTTTTACATCTAGACCAGCAATTTTACCAGCATCTTTTGTAGCTTGACGTTGTGCGTCGTTGAAGTAAGCTGGAACTGTGATAACAGCTTCTGTAACTGTTTCTCCAAGATAATCTTCTGCTGTTTTTTTCATTTTTTGTAGGATAAAAGCAGAGATTTCTTGTGGAGAATATGGTTTTCCATCAATATCGATGCGAACATCAGCACCATTATCAACAACGTGATATGGAACCATTTTTGCTTCACCTGTTAGTTCATCATAACGATGACCGATAAAACGTTTGATTGAGTAAACTGTGTTTTCAGGGTTTGTAATCATCTGGTTTTTTGCAGGTTGTCCAACAATGCGTTCACCTTTTGCAGTAAAACCAACGATAGAAGGAGTTGTACGTCCACCTTCTGAGTTTTGAATAACAACTGGTTCGCCGCCTTCCATAACAGCAACACAAGAGTTTGTTGTTCCTAAGTCAATACCAATAATTTTTCCCATCTTATTCTCCTGATATGTTAAGCCATTTTGGCTATGTTTTAGTTTTCAGCTGGATTTTCAGCTGTTTCTGTTGTTTGATTTTCAGCTTCTGATGATTCTGGAGCTGAAACGCTGCCGTCTGGCATTGTAACCATAACTTTTGCAGGTCTGATAACTCTTTCTTTTAGTTTGTACCCTTTTAGATAAACTTCTGAAAGAGTTGGTTCTGCAACAGCACCTTCTACTTTTGCGATTGCTTCGTGGATGTCGTGGTCGAACATATCTCCTGCAACACCATAGCAACTTAAATTGTATTTAGCTTCTAAAAGTCCGCGAAGTTGTTTGTTAATCATTTTGATTCCGTCAACAACTGGGCTTAAATCAGCTTTTTGTTTTCCGTCGGCATCTAAACCGGCTGCTAATGCTCGGTCAAAATCGTCTAAGATTGCAACCAAGTCTGTTAGTAAGTTTGTATTAGCATAGTCAAAAGCATCTTGCTTTTCTTTCATCATGCGCTTACGATAATTGTCAAAATCAGCACATTTTCTTAAGTATTGGTCTTTTAACTCTGCATTGGCTTTTTCTAGTTCAGCCAATTTGTCTTCAACAGTTTCTACTTTTTCTTCTGTTGAAGCTTCTTTTTCCTCTACAACAGTTTCATCTTTTACTGTTTCTTCTGTAGAGTCTAATTTTTCATCCATGGAAAATCCTCAAAACAATGAAATCTTTTGTTTAGGTTCTACAATTTGGGGAACCTAAACAAAATACAGTTTATAATCTATATTAAAAATAATAATTGGACTATAAAACGTCAACAAAATTTTCTAAAAAAAATTCAAAAAGTAAAAGAATTTTTACACTCTGATAATATTTGCGCCAAAAGGCATGATAGCAAGTCGAGCAATCTTAAAACATTGCAAACCAAATGGGATCCCGATAATTGTTACGCAAAGTATTGCCCCTGCTACACAATAAGTGATAGCAAGTTCGATTCCGCCAAATATCAACCATAAAATGTTTAATATTAAACTAACTGCGTTCTCCGAATAATAAATTTCCTTTCCAAAAGGGAAAAAACTTAGACTTGCGAATTTAAAACACTGTAAGCCAACTGGAATTCCCACAATCGAAATGCACCAAAGTAAGCCGATTACAAGCCAGGCAAGTCCACCGAGAAATCCTACAAGAATAAACCAAATTAAATTACCGATAAAACTCATGTCTACAATATACAAAAAAAATGATATTGAGAAAATAGGGTGATTTTAGTTGATAATGGCTTGGTGTTTAGCTATTTTACCAAATGAAAGGAATCAATCTCCAGCGAACTTTTGTTTTGTATTCTTTGTAACCATCAAGCCCGTTTTCTAGGATTTTTTCTTCGTTTTGGATTCGTGAAATTATCAAAATAGGGTAGTAGAGAAAACAAACCAAACTCAACCACGAACCTAAAATCACTGGAATCGATAAAAATAGCCAAATTGTAACTGCGTACATTGGGTGGCGAACAATTCCGTACAATCCAGTATCAACGACTTTTTGGTTTTCTTGAACCTCTACAGTTCGTGAAAGATAAGTATTTTCTCGCATCACTTCTGCGTACAATCCGTAAGAAATCAACAAAATGAGGCTTGCAAGGATTTTGCACCAAGTTGGTACAGTTGACCAGTGAAATCTAAAATCAAGTCCCGCAATAATAAATCCTACCAAAAAAAGTAGGGCAGAAAGTTTTACAACAATTTGCTGAGTTTTTTCTTTTTCCTTTGTGGAAAGACGTTTTTCAAGCAATTCTGGCGCTTTGATAAAAAGCACAATTCCCAAAAAAGTCATGGGAATAAATAGCAATGCGATAAAAATCCAACCATCAATGTAGTGAAAAGTTCCTGCTGGCAAAAATAAAATTAGTGAAACTAAAATTAAAACTAGCAAAAATTTAGAAAGTGCACTTATCATGATTTTTGTTTTGTTCATAAAATCCTCGACTTCTCAAGAAAATAAAAAGATAATTAAAAGAATATACCCTTGATAAAAATTTCTAGTCCGATAAATATCAAGATTGAGCCACCGACAATAGTGGCTTTCCCAGCAAGTTTTGTTCCGAATTTTTTACCAAGAATAAGTCCTGCATAACAGATTCCGAAAGTAACAAGGGCGATTATCAGTGCGGAAACAAGTGCCATGAAAAATCCGTACTCTGAAATTGTGAAACCTACAGACAGAGCGTCGATTGATGTTGCAATTCCTTGAAGGATTAAAGCCCAAAATCCAACTCCACAACTTTCTTCTTCTGAATCTTGGTTTCTTATTCCTTCGAGAAACATTTTTCCGCCGATAAAACCTAGTAAAATCAATGCAATCCATGGAATAAAAGTTTGAAACTGGGAAAAGCAGTTACACAAGGCGCGAACCAAAACCCAACCTAGCATTGGCATTAAGGCTTGGAAAAATGCGAAAACTCCTGCGATACTAATCATTTTTTTTCGTTTCATTTGCGGTTCGTTTAATCCGTTTGCCAAGGAAACAGAAAAGGCGTCCATAGCAAGTCCAATTCCTAGTAACACGCTATTAAAGAAAAAAGTAAAATTCCAATTCATAAATTCTCCAAAGAAAATAAAAGTTTGATAAAAAGAAAAACCCGAACATAACACATCGCTATATTCGGGTTTGAATAATCAAAAAAAACAAAGACTCCATGTATAGCAAAAGTTATACATGAGTCTCGCGTATTAAAACAAGCCAGATTTTTTATCAAAATCAGTATGTTGACTTGTTACGATTTTTTTTAGACAAATCGCACGCTACTCCCCCATGGGATTTTTACATCTTATAATAAAAGTCTAACTTAATCAATATATCAGATTGTGCAGATTTTAGGCTAAAACCATAAATCCGATAACGTGTTTCCAGCTGAATTTTTGATATTTTGCAATTTCCAGAACTAGTTTCTTGCATGATTCAAAATCTTCTTCTTGTAAAACTGAAAAAATACACTTTCCGTAAGATGATTCTTTGTTAAACCACTTTTCGATTTCTTCTATCGAGAGGACTCTTTCTTCTGAAAAAACTTCTTCCTTGTACGAAACTTCAAATCCTTTATCAAAAAAAGCTTTTGAAAAAGATTCCCCGTCCCAGTCAAAAAGTGATTTTATAGCAGGATTTTCATTTTCCCCAGAATAAAACTGGTTTTCCGCTTTTTTTAGCTTGTTCAAAAGTTCCCTTTCCCTGTGTTGAGAACTTAATCCAAAGTGAGGAAGCAAAAGTTCGCTTAGTTTTTGGGTTTTTACTGGAATCTTTTGGCTTAGGATGATTTTTCCCTCTTTTCCCAAAAATCCACAGTTTTTTAACTCAGCAATTTTATGGCATAAATCCCCAATATCCTCAGATTTTGTAATCATATCCCGATAAAACACAAAATCAAATTGGAAATCTGTAAATTGATTTTTCCAGTCTGCATCCAAAGCTAAAATTGGCTTTTCGATTTCATCCAAAGTGCTTGAATATTGGCTAAGAATTTTCTTGCCTTCAGGACTTTGACAAACACCGCAAGTAAGGCCTTCTGGAGTTTTTCGCCAAACATCCCACACAAGAAGTCCGTCATCAGCTTTCATAATTAAACAGCGATGATGTCGCTTTAGGTTTGCTAAATCACAAGTTGTATTTTTAATATCTTG
This sequence comes from Treponemataceae bacterium, assembly GCA_045631425.1. Taxonomy (GTDB): domain Bacteria; phylum Spirochaetota; class Spirochaetia; order Treponematales; family Treponemataceae; genus Treponema_I. The sequence continues at coordinate 7,865 of JAZQUR010000122.1, forward strand.
CAGGATTTTTGTGCGATTGCTTTCTGTGCGTTTTTGCCAAGCTTCTTGTTTTGCGGCTCGAGATTTCCCGTTTGGTGAGTAGGTCAAATTTTCCCCAGTTTTGATTTCCCCATGTCGCAAGTGTTCTGCTTCCCACCAGTCACCCATTGGGAAAAGTTGAGTATCTTCGATTAATCCTGCAATTTGCAATTCTCGGCGATTTAAAACATCATCTCGTATTGTTTTTTCGTAGCCTTGATCTGTTGGATTGTAAAAAACTCGGCCGTCTAAACTATCTGGCAAATATTGCTGTGCAACCCAGTGGTCTCTGTATGCGTGGGGATACATATAACCAGCACCGTGGGCAAAGCCATCGCTATCACGATTAGCATCCCGTAAATGATTTGGAACTTCTGCGTCTTCAGTTTGCACAGCCTTTAGGGCATCAAAATAAGCCATAGAACTGTTGGATTTTGGGGCTGTTGCAAGATACAAAGCCGCTTGAGTTAGCATATATTGGCCTTCTGGCAAACCGATTCTGTCAAAAGCGGCGGCGCAACTTTGCACAACAGTTAGTGCATTTGGGTCAGCAAGGCCAGTGTCTTCGCAGGCTGATATTAACATTCGTCTGAAAATAAAATGAGGGTCTTCTCCGGCACTCATCATCCGTGCCATCCAATACAAAGCTGCGTCTGGATCACGACCTCGTAAACTTTTTATAAAAGCACTGATGATATCATAGTGATAGTCACCATCTCGGTCGTAAAGCACAACTTTTTTTTGAATGCTTTCTTCACAAGTTTCTTTGCTAATAAAGATTTCAGAGTTTTCTGGTGGTACACAGGGATTTGTATCAGGAGCCCATTTTTCAGGAGTTGTTTCAACAGCCAATTCCAAAGCGTTTAGCAAACTTCTTGCATCCCCGTTGGCAGTTTCAATTAAATGCTCTAAAGCGCCTTCTTCAAAAGTTACTTTCCAGCGGCCATATCCTCTTTCTTTATCTTGTAAAGCCATTGTGGCAGCCTTTGTTAAATCTTCTTTTGTAAGAGGCTTTAGCTGGAAAACCCGACTTCGGCTCACCAAAGCCTTGTTCACTTCAAAAAAAGGATTTTCCGTTGTGGCCCCCACCAAAATAATTGTGCCATTTTCCACCCAAGGAAGTAGGGCGTCCTGCTGGCTTTTATTCCAGCGGTGAACTTCGTCTACAAAGAGGATGGTTTTCTTTCCATAGAGTTTATGCTGTTCGTCGGCACATTTTATAGAATCTCGGATACTTTGGACGCCAGATAATACTGCATTCAAAGTGAGAAAATTACTTTTTGTGTGATTTGCGATAACTCGAGCCAGCGTGGTTTTTCCAGTTCCCGGAGGCCCATAAAAAATTACAGAAGTAAGTTGATCTGCGGCAATAGCCCGACGCAAAAGCCGACCTTTCCCAACAATATGATCTTGACCAATATATTCGTCAAGATTTCTAGGTCTCATTCGAGCTGCAAGAGGTCCTTCGTTTTTTTTGTGCTGAATATCAAACAAATCCATAAATCAAAGTATACAATAAATAAAGGGATATTAAAAGATAGGTGATTTTGAGTGGATTTTGGAAAAATAAAAAAAACTAAATTATACTACTTCTCAAAATAATTTATTTTTCTACAATAATCATAGTATAAGATAACAGAACCATCAGTTTTTTTTCTATATATTTTTTTAGTTAACCAATTATTGTTTTCATCAAGTTCTGTTTCAATGTTGTAAATCCAATTTTCTGATAAATCTTCGTATATTTTCGTAATGTTTCCAAATGAATCATAACTGTAAATTCTTTGCATTACTTGATTTTCTATTTCTTCAAGTGTTTCTGGTTCTTTAGCATCTCCTGGTTTGTTTATAATAGCAACATTATATTTTGGTAAGATTTTGTTGTTTTCTGAAAAGATATAGAATTCTTCTATGTTTTTATAAAAGATATTTTGATTCTCCAGATGAGAAAAATATGGTTTGGGAATTTCTTGTAAAATTCCATCGTAAAAACATTTTAGTTTTATTGATGTGTAATTTTCTGTGATAAAATAGATTGTATCCAATAAATTTTCTGAATTGTATTTAAAATTCAAAATTTCGGTTTTATTATT
>JAZQUR010000123.1:0-32012 GCA_045631425.1 Treponemataceae bacterium
CTAATTCTTTTGCTTTTTCTTTCAAACGCTTTAACTCAATATCAACTTCAGATTCATAAGTATCTTCAATATCAATTTGAGTTTCTGTTAAAACTTCATTTTCAGTTTTAGAATTAGCAGCATCTTGAATTAACTTTTGAGCTTCAATCAAAACTTTTTCATCTAGAAGTTGTTGTTCATAAGCGATTTTCTGCAATTCCGCTTCATAAGCAGCAATAGCAGCAGATTTTTTTGCATCTTCTGAAGCAATTTTTAATTCTTCATTTTGCAAAGTTAAATCATTTACTTTTTTCAACAGATTTTCTATTCGAGCATTTGATTCTTCTAGTTCTTCTTGAAGTGATTCCACCAATAAAGACAACTCTGTAACTTTCATCCTGAAATTGATTGATTCTTCAGACTGATATTGTTTGATTTGTCTTTCGTAATCTTCACGAGCAGCAAGATTTTCTTCACCTGTAACTCGCAACAAATAAAGAAGTTTTTCTTCTCTTTCACGTTGCTCTAGCAATTCGATTCGGAAAGCTGCTTCCAAACATTTTGAACTAGTTGGATATTTTGATAAAAGCTCTTCATAAAGACTTTGAGCTTCTGCAAAATCGTAAAGTTGATAAAAACATTCTGCTTTCCAAAACAAAGCTGATGAATATAACTCGTGATTTGGATACAAATTACAAAATTCGTCAAACATTACCAAAGCCTGATTATAATCTTCTAGCATAAGTGTTGCTCTCGCCATTTGATATTTGATTTGAGAAACATAACTACTATCGCTAAATTGACGAATAAAATATGCACCATCTGTAAGCACGCCTTCAAAATCTGATGCGTTTACTTCAGACATAATCAAAACGTACCAAGTTTCTGCATTGTTATTTGTTTCTAAAGTTGCAGCTTTTTTGAAAAAGAACAAAGCTGATGTCCAATCTTTTTGGCGATAAGCTTCTAATCCTTTAATCAACAAAGAATTGTCACTTTCAGCAAAACAAAATGATGAAAGCATTACAAACAAGAAAAAAATAGCAACCACTCTATTTTTTTTCATAAGCACTCCAAGTTAGAGAATTGGAGAAAAAAGCGCTTCCAGAAACGGCAACATCTACCCCAGCTTTGATTACTGAATCAGCCGTTTTTTCATTTACGCCACCATCAACAGAAATCAAATATGAAAGATTTTTTTCTTTTCTATAAGCAACAAGTTCTTCAACTTTTTCTAAACATTCAGGAATTAAAGATTGTCCACCGAAACCTGGGTTTACAGTCATAACCAAAACCAAGTCCACAAAAGGTAAAAGTGGCAAAATCTGAGAAACTGGAGTTGAAGGGACAATACTAATTCCGGCTTTTTTCCCTAGTCCATGGATTTGCTGCACGATTCTATGATGATGGACAGCTGCCTCGTAATGGAAAGTAATCCAGTCCGCCCCTGCTTTGGCAAAAGATTCAATTTGATTTTCTGGTTTTTCAGTCATCAAGTGAACATCAAATGGTAATTTTGTTAATGGTCGAATACTTCTTACAACAGGCTGACCAAAAGTGATTTCAGGAACAAAAATTCCGTCCATAACATCGATATGAACCCAAGAACCGTTATCCTTTTCTATTTTTTTAATTGCTTCGCTTAAATAAGCAAAATCACATGACAAAAGAGATGGAGCTAATAATGTTTTATTCATATATATATAGTATCAAAGGCAAGGAAATCTGTCTAGTTATGACTTAAAAGTCAGCACATTATTCATGAGTCTGTTTACGAAAAATATCAAAATTTAGGATTTTTCTTATGACTTTTTGCCAGATTTTATCAAAGTTACTTAACATATTTTAGGGATAATAATTTATTTTTAAAATTTTTTATTATTTTTTTGAATTTACCTATTGACACGTTCATATCAAATATATTATAAACTTTACCCCTTTTTCACTATTTTTTATCAAATTATTGACTAAAGATTTCATTTCTGTAATAATAAAAACTACACTATGAATATTCAAACAAATACAGGCCTAGTACAAGCAAGAGAATTGCTTAAACAAGGAACTCCTGAAACTGCTCGTAAACTTCTAGAAGATACACTTTCTAGAGATTTGCAAAATCCAGAAATAATATTCACATTAAAGTGTGCAACCTATTGGGGACAAAGGCTTCCAAGGATTTTAGAACTTCCTACTGCTTTTGAAAGAGCAGAAAGTTTAGTTTCCCAATGGAAGCAATTTACAAATTTTATCGCTAATTCGCCTTGCTATGAGCAAAGTGTTTACGCTGTAAAATTTGGAGTTTTTAACCTAGCTTTAGAAAACTATCAACAGTTATTCAACGAAAACAACAAAGCTCAAAAAGCAGAAGTTTTTAGAAAAACTGGTCTTTGCTACAAAAAACTAGGTGATTTTGAGACAGCCCTGCGTTTCCTAAAAGATGCGTATAGTTTTTTACCAGAATACGCCCCGATTTTAGCAGAAATGGCAGATTGTTATGCTTTATGTGGTGAAGAAAAAACTGCAAAACTTTTATTCAGAGAAGCATTTTACATCGATGCACAAAAAATCGACATTGATTTTTTAGAATCAGAGTTGATAATACGACTTATTTCTAGAGTAGAGGAAAACAACTATTCAGAAGATGTTCTAAAAGAATGGATTCCTGTTTATGGCGTTTTATACGGCGTCCTAAACATCAAAAGAGAATTACGTGCTATCGAGGTTGGAAAACTAAAACAAGCAGTTTTTTCTCTTGAAAACGAGCTTAAAGAATCAGGAAGCAATCCCGCTATTCTGATTCCAAGATTAATAAATCACTATTTTTGGTTAGTAGACTATTACGTTAATTCTAACGATGATGACAGAACTAGAGCTAGCATTAACGAAATACTACTAAAAATCAAATATCTGGATCCAAAGATTCACGAATTATACATTATTTAGTAATCATTTTATAGGAGATACTGATGTCAGAAGAATTAGTAAAATCTGTTCAAGACATGTTGAACGAAGAAAAATGGACTCGTGCAGCAATTTCAAACTATACAAAAAATCAATTTATTGAATTTGCAATATTGATTGAAAAAGCTAGAGAAGCAAATTGTTTAGACGAAGTAAAAGCTATTTGTGACGAATACCTAGTTCACACAAATAACAGTATTATCGCTCTATATCTAGCAGGTATGATCGGTCTAAAAAAACACACATTAGACAATTCAGCTCTTACAACACTTGTAAATATTTTTATCAACCAACCAAATAAACAAGATATCGTAGTTTACCTATGTGAAAGTATTCTTGGTGAAGATGAAAACAATAAATTTGCATTACACACATTAACAGAATACTACAAAAATGATGAAAAAAAACACGATGAACTTTACAAATTATATGAAACCATCGTTCAAGTTGACCACGAAGAAGCTGATATCGCAAAACTTCTCGCAAAAGAATACGAAGAATCAGACAAAGAAAAGTCAATAAAATACTATAAAAAAGCCCTACCTCGTTACATCAACAAAAGAGCTTTTAACGAAGTAAAAGATGTTTGGACAAGATTGCTAGAATTAATCCCAGAAGAATTAGACTTTTTCTATACAATCCAAAGAAAAGTTTCTAAAACTATTGGTGATGACAAAGCTATCGAACTTCTACAAGACTTATACGCAACATACGAAAAAATCACTTCTTCAAGAGAAGAAAAACGTCAAGATTGGAATGTATGTATCGATATTCTAAAATCAATTCTTACTCTAGAAGAAAAAGAACACAAAGCTAGAGAAGCTCTTGTTGAATGTTACCAAAAGAAATACAAAAATCACTCTCAATTAGATAAATACATCAAAAGTTCTGACTTAAACAAAAGTTGGAGAAACGTTTTTGATGCAATCAATGATTTTGAAAAACACATTGTTTTCGATAAAAACAACTTTGTTTTCCACCGTTCATGGGGAACTGGTGTAATCACAGAAATCAATGATTCACAAGTTGATGCACAACTAACTATCAACTTCGGTTCAAAACATGGCGTAAAAACAATGTCTATCTCTATGGCTATTGATGCTTTACAACCACTTGCAAAAAATCACATTTGGGTTCTAAAAGCAACAAAGAAAAAAGAAGTTCTTGCTCAAAAAGTAAAAGAAGACAAAGCTTGGGCTCTAAAAACAATTATTAAGAGTTTTAACAACTCATGTGACTTCAAACAAATCAAAGCTGAAATCGTTCCAGGTATCCTTTCTGCAGAAGAATGGACAAGCTGGAGTACAGCAGCTAGAAAAATTTTGGAAAACGAACCAATTTTTGGTGTAAATCCAACAGATATCAATATGTACACAGTTCGTGATAGAAAAATCACAACAGAAGAAAAACTTGCTAACGAATTTAAAGCTCAAAAACAATTCTTCCCACGTATTGATATTTTGATGCGTTTCTTTACTGATGGCGACACAGAATCAGAACTATTTACTGAAATGTTTACATTCTTCGCAAACTACTTAAAAGCTTTCAGTTCTGTAAACGAACAAGTTGTTGCTGCATATTTAGTTGTTAGAAGAGTTATTGCTGAACTTCCACACTTAAATCCTAATTTCCCATATAGTTTCGCACAACTATTTGATGAAATCGAAAAACCTGCAGATATGTACCTAAACTTAAAGGACACAAAAAATACTTTCTTACGCAAAGATTTCTTAGCTTGTATCCGTGATTTACCAAATGCTGCAGAAATTTATATCAAGCTTTTCCCAACAGTTCTTCAAGAAGATATGCTAAACTACTTAATCAAAACAGGTCACACTGACTTGGTTAAAAAATTAGTTATCAATTCATTTGAAAACTACAGAGATTACAGAGAAGCTGCTATTTTCTTCTTCAAAGAATGTTATGATTTTGAATGGTTCAAAGAAATCAACATTTCTTATGAAAAGCAAATGATTACTCTTGTTCGTATCATGGATTTAGGTTACAAAGAAATCGAAAATCACTACGAAACAACTAAAAACAAAAAACTTATTGGTCAAATTGAAACATTGCTATTCAAAAATGATGCAATGCTCAAATATATGCTAGAAAATGATGAAAACACAATTTCTCGTCTATACACACTTGTAAACGACGTTGCTGGAATTGACCCATCAATAAAAATGACAATGCGTAACCGTATTCTTGAAAAACGTCCAGACTTCAAATTCTATGAAACAGAAGAAAAAGTTATTACACCAAAAGGACTTATCGTTACTATCAAAATGTACGATATCAAGAAAGCACAGCTTGAACACATTGCACAAGTTGAAATTCCTGCAAACGCAAAAGAAATTGGTGAAGCAATTGCACTTGGTGACTTAAGTGAAAATGCAGAATACAAAGCTGCTCGTGAACGCCAAGCTCAACTAAATGCAACAGCAACAAGACTTCAAGATGAAATTGACCGTTGTCAAATCTTCGATCCAACAACTGTTACAACTGCACGTGTTTCATTTGGTACAACTGTTTTCCTAGAAACTCCAGAAGGAAAAACAGAAGAATACACAATCCTTGGACCATGGGAATCAGATCCAGACAACAAGATTATTTCTTACATGTCTCCATTTGGAAATGCAATTTTCAACAGCAAAAAAGGCGAAACAGTTTCTTTCAAAATAAACGACGAAGAACGCAAATACATCGTAAAAGATATCAAAGTTGCTAATTTCTAGTTTCGATTGAGATTTTTGCAAATTGGGTAAGGATTTTTCCTTGCCCAATTTTTTTAGGTAAATGTTTATAGGATAAACTTTTAGGAGGATATTTTGGCATATAAAGTTTTTATTGACGGAAAAGAAGGAACAACTGGTCTCAAAATTTTTGAAAGATTTGAAAACCGAAACGATATAGAAATCCTTTCAATATCAGAAGATTTAAGAAAAGACACAACTGAAAGACAACGCTTAATTAACGAAAGCGATTTCACATTTTTGTGTTTACCAGATGCAGCCGCTATTGAATCTGCAAATTTGTGTACAAATCCAAATACAAAAATCATCGACGCATCAACAGCACACAGAACAAATCCTGCTTGGGCTTATGGTTTCCCAGAACTAGATGCAAGTTTTAGAGAAAAAATCCAAAACTCAAACCGTGTTGCAACTCCGGGTTGTTACGCTTCTGGATTTGTGGCACTTGGGTATCCTCTTGTAAAAGCAAACATTGTTCCAAAAGACTACCCTATCACAATTCACGCTGTTTCAGGTTACTCTGGAGCTGGAAAAAAAGCCATTGCTCAATACCAAGACCCAAATCGTGATATTGGACTAGACACACCACGTCAGTACGCTTTAACTCAAGAACACAAACACCTAAAAGAAATGAAATACATTACTGGGCTTGATTTTGAACCAGTGTTCAATCCATATATCTGTGATTATTTCGCTGGAATGACAGTAACAGTTCCACTTCACACACGACTTTTATCAAAAAAGGTAACTGCAAAAGAAGTTTGGGAAACACTTGCAGCACATTACGAAAATAGCCGCTTTGTAAAAGTTGCTGGATTTATGGGTGAAGGTACCCTTCCAGAAGCTTTTATTCCAGCAAACACACTAGAAGGCACAAACAGTATGCAAATTTTTGTATACGGAAACGATGAGAGAATCATGCTTTGCTCACGTTTTGACAACTTAGGGAAAGGTGCGTCAGGTGCTGCAGTTCAGTGTATGAACATCATGATGGGAATTGATGAAGGCCTAGGTCTAAAAGAATATGAGTAAAAGCGAAGATAGATTTATTCAAGGTATAAAAGACGGTATCCCAATCGGGTTGGGATATTTGTCTGTTTCCTTTGCATTTGGGATTTTCGCAGTTAATCAAGGTTTGTACTTTTGGCAAGCAATCGCAATTTCCATGACAAACCTAACATCTGCGGGGCAGCTTGCTGGAGTCCCAATTATCACAGGAACATTGCCTTATTTTGAATTAATTCTTTCTCAGCTCGTAATAAATATGCGTTACGCCCTAATGTCTATTTCGCTGAGCCAAAAACTTGATAATAAGGTTTCCTTGTTAAATAGATTTTACATTGCCTTTTTCAACACAGACGAGGTTTTTGCAGTAGCATCTGGAAGAAGTACCCTTGTTGGAAAGCATTATATGTATGGACTTGGGCTAACACCGTATCTCGGCTGGACTTTGGGAACAACCTTTGGCTCAATCGCAGGGAACATTTTGCCACAAGTTGTAACAAACGCTTTAGGAATTGCTATTTACGGAATGTTTATCGCTATTATCATCCCTGTGGCAAAAAGAAGCAAACCGGTTTTAGGTGCAACATTGGTAGCGTCATTAATCAGTATAATTTTTACATTTGTGCCAATGTTCAAATCAATTTCAAGCGGATTTGTAATCATTATTTCTGCAGTTGTTGCAAGTGGATTTTTCGCATATTTCTTCCCAATAAAAGAGGCAACCCATGAGTGATATTAGTTTATTTTTCAAATATCTAGCAGTTATGGCAATAACAACCTACTTAATCAGAATGTTACCTCTAGTTTTATGCAAAAAAAAGATAACAAATGTTTTTATCAAATCTTTTTTGTATTACATTCCCTACGCAGTTTTAGGCGCTATGACAATTCCTGCGATTTTCTTTTCAACAGGAAGTATTTTCTCAGCAATCGCCGGATTTGTTGTTGCTTTAATCTTGAGTTGGAAAGAAAAAAGCCTACTAACAGTAGCAGGCTTCGCAAGTTTAGCAGTTTTAATCACTGAACTAATTATTAAATAGTTTCAAAACTGGTTAGATAACATCCACAGTATAATTAGCAGATTTTGTATTTCCAAAGTAATCTTCTACAGTAACAGTGATAATATTTCGTCCTTTTGAAAGAATAACTTCTGCCAAAAGTTGATTTTCACCATCTGGATAGATTTCTTCGAAAGTATAAAGTTTCTTTCCTTTTATAGCCAAACGATTATCACTTTGAGTTAGCACATCAAAAACAATGTTTTCAGCAAGGGCACCATTTACAAAAACCGAAGTTTTATAAGTCATGCCTTGTGGTTGCTTTTTGATGTACAATCTGTAAACACCAGAACTCATTTTCAAATAGTTTGAAATCTGAATTGTTTTTCCAGAGTTATTTTTGGCCACTAAGTTTTTAATCTGCAAATCTACTTTATTTTGCAAGACTGGCATCAAAATAAATGGATTTATAAGATTTTTTGATTTTGTATCAACTACTTGAAATTCAAGACAATTTTTTCCTTTTTGCCAACCAGAAGTTCCGCTCATTCCAAGCTTCATTTCTTGGGTAACATCTGTCATATCATCTTTCAAAGATATTTCATCCATGTTTCCGTAAACAGTTAACATATCATTTGAGTGGCTCAAAATAACTGCATTTCCCAAAGTTGAGTCAAACCAGCCCATATCAGCAATGCCAGATTCCAAAGTAATCAAAACAGTTCCCTTTTCAGCAGGAAAAATCTCCGCAGGATTTTCAAAAATCAAAGAATTTGTATAAGCTGAGCCACGAGGCTGTCCAAAAAATGATGAAAAAACATTCGGATTTTCAACAACTTGAGGCCAGTCAAAAGCAAAACACAAAGAAAGAGCAATAACAAAAACTAAGCCAAAAATTAATGTAAGAACTTTTTTATTTTTCATTTTCATCGTTGAACCTCAATTTTAGTAATTGTTGAATCTACACCTGTATACAAATTGTTTTTATCTACGAAAATAAAAGCACTATTTCCTTTGAAAACGTATGAGCCAACTAAATTATCCAAATCTTCAATAATGAAAACTCTGTATACGCCATCAGCTTTTGTCAAAACGAAAAACAAATTATCATCTGGCATTTCTTCGATAGCTAAAACTTTTCCTTCAATAGAAATGTGTGATGATTTCAAAGTTGTGATATCAACTGCACCAAGTCCATTTTTTTCGTTATAAAAAACTTTTGAATTATCTTTTGAAAATTTTACGAAAGTTTGTTCGCGAAGATTTCCAGATAAAAACTCATGAAAAATGATTTTTGTCTGACCGCCTGAAGTTTTCATCAAAACAAAACGTTGATTATCAATTCCAGAAACACAAGCTGACAAAGCACCATCATTGGAAGCGGCAACACCCAAAATTACAGAGTAATTGCTTCCTCCTGGAGTAGCTGTAAAAACAATATTTCCATCAAAATCAAAGTTGATAATTTTTCCTTCAACATAGCCAACAATCACACCATTTTCATAAGGATAAAATGATGTAATGGGTGTAACTTCTTCGTAAGTCCATAAAATATCACCATTTGAGGAAAGATATGCAAAAGACATTCCACCTGGCAAAAACAAAAAATTTCCAAAATCAGTGTAAAATGGAAATCCTGCAGCCAGTACAGTACCAACTTCCGATTGCTCTTTGTTGTAAATTGGGAAGTTTTCAGCGCTTGAACTGAAGGTTGACCAATTATCCTTGGAAATTGTTGCCATGTAAGGAAAACTTTCTGAAAAAGTAATATCTCCAGATTCTGTAAAATATCCAAGATTTTGACCTAGCTTAAAGGGAAATGATTCTACATCAGATTTTTCTACTGATGTAGTGCGAGTTGCAGAAATGGTCCATTTTGGATTTAATTGCAATTCATCCCCTGAAAATCTAAAGGCAAAAACGATATATAAAAGGATAAATAAAATAGTAGATAAAATTATTAATACTCTTTTTTTTGTTTGACTCATAAAAGTATGATATAATAGTAAAAATAGATAGTCAATGAGACTTGTAAAAGATTTTTAGTAAATACTTTACATAACGACGATTAACTAAAAATCAGACTTTTGGAGGAAATTATGGATTACAAATTTTTATATGACGCTGCCTTAGAAGTTGCAAAAAATGCTTATGCTCCTTATTCAAATTTTCATGTGGGAGCCGCTATGTTGCTTCCAGATGGCACAATTCAAACTGGTATAAACATTGAAAACAGAAGCTTTGGAGCAACAAACTGTGCAGAACGAACTGCTATGTTTTCAGCCCTAGAAAAAGGATACAAAACTTTTACCGCAATAGCAGTTGCTACTCCAGATGCAGACTATCCTGTAGCACCTTGTGGGATTTGTCGCCAAGTTTTAACAGAATTTGCACCGGGAAACACTCCTGTGATTTTTGGCAACACCTACGAAAGCAGAGTTGAAACCACACTGGACCAGCTTTACACTTTTGATTCATTACACGAACTTGCAAAATAGTCATCCTAAATATTTGTATAGTTCTTTTTGTAGCCATTGACAAAAAAGCGTAAATATTGCAAAATAACGCAAGAATTGATAAAAAATACTTTCTAGCAGAATTGCTACTAGGAGACAGCTGTGGAAGACGATATCCTTACAATAGAAGAAGTTGCAAAATACTTGAGAGTTTCAGAACGTACAGTATACGATTGGGCTCAAAAAGGTGAAATTCCATCTGGAAAAATTGGAACAGTTTGGAGATTCAAAAAATCAGAAATTGAAAAATGGGTAAATGACCGTCTTTCATCTGGTTCAAAACCAGTAATTCCTGGTGAACAAGTTCAGGTTAAAAATATTTTATCTCCAGATAGAATTATTTTCTTAAATCACTCAACAAAACACGATGCTCTTTTAGAGCTTGCAAATAACTTAAGTACAGCTCCTCAAGTTAAGATGAGCAACGAACTTGCAGTAGAAATCCTAAAAAGAGAAGAATTAATGTCTACAGCTATTGGTCGTGGAATTGCTATTCCTCACGTTAGACTTTCTTCAGTTACAGACTTAGTTATGTCTGTTGGTATTTCTAAATGTGATATTATCGATTTCCAAACAATCGATGATGTTCCAGTTCGCATTCTTTTCATGATTGCAGCAGCTTATAATCAACATGCTTACTATTTGCAAACATTGTCATTCTTTAGTTCAAAGCTAAAAAACAAAGAACTAAGAGATGCTTTGTTGAACGTTACAGATCCAATGGAAGCATACAAATTACTAATTGCTGAATAATCATCTAGAAAAGCAGAAAAGAGATTTTAGACTTGCTCTAAAATCTCTTTTTTTTTGTCCAAAGCAATATTATATCCTACCTAAAAAATCCCCAAATCCCTCTTGAGAAAATCCTTACAAAAAACTGATAAAAAAATATAAGTTTTTTTAAAAATACATAGTAACAATATTTGCCAAAATGTATTTTATATTGTAAAGTAAACATTATCTAAATATCGGAGGATAAAAAAAATGAGAAATCAAAAAAAAGTTTGTAAACTAATTTTCACATTATTTTTGATTATTAGTTTATTTGGATGTACTAGTCAAAAACTAGATACAAACAACGATATTCCATTATCAATGGATTCTGGAATCACAAATGGTACTCTTTCCAATGGAATGGATTACTATGTGCAACGAAACACAAAGCCTGAAAACCGCATCCAACTTCGCTTAGTTGTAAATGCTGGTTCACTAATGGAAGAAGATGACCAACTTGGAGTTGCTCACTTGGTTGAACACATGGCTTTTAATGGTTCAGAAAACTTTTCTAAAAATGAAGTTATCGAGTTTTTTGAATCAACAGGTATGGCTTTTGGTCACGACTTGAATGCTTACACAAGTTTTGAACAAACAGTTTATATGCTTGAAATCCCAGCTGATAATCCTGAATTTTTAGAAAAAGCTATGCTTATTCTAAAAGATTGGGCTTCTGGTTTAACATTTGTGCAAGAAGAACTTGATAAAGAGCGAGGAGTTGTTACAGAAGAATGGCGTCTTTCTAACGAAAACCTAAACGGTCGTCTTTCAAATGCTGAATATCCAGCACTTTTAGGAGATTCTTTGTTTGCAAAACATCTTCCTATCGGGAAAATGGAAATCATCCAAAACATTGATAGAAAGCGAGTTGTGGATTTTTATGAAAAATGGTATCGCCCTGATTTAATGTCTGTTATTGTTGTAGGTGATATAAACACAAAAGACGTAGAAAATGCAATTATCAACACAATGGGAGAAATTCCAGCTGCAACAGAACCGCTTGAAATGCCAGATAACTCATTTTCAAAAGATGAAAAATCAATTTTGATTTTCAAAGATAAAGAACAACCATACACTATTGTAAGCCTTTACGATTTTTCACCTGCATTCCCATTGATAACACAAAAAGATTACAAAGAACAACTTACAAATCAGATTTTATTGTACATTTTGAACAATCGTATTCAAGAACTTGTAAAAAGCGATAATCCACCATTTATCGATGGAGCAGCAATTAGCCAACAATTACTAAACTCAAACTATTTAAATGGGCTTTTATTTGCTGGTTATGATAATCAAATTGAAAGTGGAATTAAAGTTCTTCTTGATGAAGTTGCACGAATTCAAAATTTTGGCGTTACAGAGTCTGAAGTTGAAAGAATGCGTCAATCAATTTTAGCTTCTTTACACGATGATTCAAAAAACGAAAGCTATTATCTTGTGGAAGTTTTAACTAATTATTGTATTTCTGGAACAATTCCACTTTCACCTGCAACAGAAGAAAAAGTTATAGAACTTGCGGTAAAATCTATTACAGCAGAAGATGTTTCAAAGGCTGCAAAAAATGTAATTGCAAATCGTGGTGTTTTCCTAGAAGTTCGTGGAAATGAAAATGCCGTTTTCCCTACAGAAGAAACATTAATGGATATTTGGGAAAACTATCAAAATTCTGAAATTGTAGCCTATGAAGACTCTACCATAAATGCAGATTGGCTAATTATTCCAGAAAACAAGGCAAAAATCACTTCAAAAAAGGTTGTTTCAAAAGCTGACGGAATTACAAAATACGTTTTATCAAATGGAGCAACAGTTTTCGCAAAAAAAACAGATTACACAGAAGATAAAATTTCTTTTAGTTTCATAAGTCCAGGTGGTCTTTCTCTTGTAAAGGATGAAGAATATGTATCTGGTGCTTTTGCTACAGATTTTTCAAATCTATCTGGCTTAAACGGCGTTTCTTATATGGATTTGCAAAAATTATTGGCTGACAAAGATATTTCCTATTCATGTTTCATCGATCAATATGAAGAAGGATTTTCTGGAACTGTTAAATCTTCTGATTTAGAAACAATGCTTCAATTAACATATTTGACTTTTGAAAAGCCATATTTTACAGATACAATGTGGAATTATTTGTACACAAACGCTAGTACAATGGCTCAAAGCTATGAAACACAACCATCTGGTATTTTTTCACAAGAATTGCTAAAAGCTTTATACAAGGACAATATTAGAAAGCAAGTAATGACTACAGATTATGTTGCAAAGGCTAACAAAGATGATTCTGCAAGAATTTTTACAGAAAGATTTGCAAATCCAAGTGATTTTATCTTTGTTTTTGCTGGGGACTATGAAGAATCAGATTTAGAAAACTTGATTTCAACCTATATTGGAACAATTTCTGGAGAAGATGTAACAGAAACACCAATTTGGAGAGAACCTGATTTCCCAGCTGGAAAACAAGAAATTATTGTTGAAAAAGGAATCGGAAACCAAAGTCAAGTTGCATTGATTTTTGGCGGTGAATTATCAAATCTTTCTCCAATGGAAGAAAAAATCCGTAGCAATTTATTTAATTCTTTTGTTTATCTATTGGATATTAAGTTACGTGAAGCAATTCGTGAAGATAAAGGTGGTTCTTACGATGTTAGTGTTTATCATGATATGAACAGAAATCCTGGTGATAACTTCTACATTGAAATCGGCTTTGGCTGTGAACCTGGAAGAGAAGAAGAACTTGTAGAAGAAATGTTTAAGCAAATTAAACTTCTACAAACTGAACTTATTGACGAATCTTATGTTGCAAAACTTTCAGAAAACTATAAACGTGGAATGGAAAAAGAAGTTTTCAAAGATAATGAACTTTGGACAAACAATATTGCTTCTTGTGTTTTGTACGATTTACCATTTGAATCAATCACAGATGCAACAACAGTGCCACCACTTCTAACAGCAGAAAATATGAAAGATTTAGCAAATCAATATCTAGATTTAGAAAATTACGTTTTAGGAATCCTAAAACCAGAAAATATTTCTAAATAAGTGATAGGAAGAAAATAAAGTTTATAGTAAGTAAAACCTTACTTCCCTTCACAACTCTTTTTTCCGCACTTTCCAGCGTAAGGGCAGCCGATACAATGGTTGCCCTTCTTTTTTTGTTTGTAAAGATAAAAACAAATGCTTCCTACAATGAGGATTAAAATTGCTGTTAAAATAATATTTATCATAGGAAACCTCCAAGTAAATTCTGAATTCAGAATTCTGAATTCAGAATTCTGAATTCAGATTTTTACTAATTTAATTTATATTCTGCTTTTAGTTTTTTGTTTGCATTCACTATCAAAGCTACTACAATTCCTGCCATTATGACAACTGCAATTCCACCAGATATTGCTGGACCTGCTGCCAAAGTTGCTGGAGCTGTAATCAATGTGCCGATTGTGTAAACAAGGTAAGCCACCGTAAAGCCAACTCCAAGTTGTAAGCCAATTCCGCCCCAAAGCCATTTTTTACTTTTCATTTCGGCGTTCATAGCACCAATAGCTGCAAAACAAGGTGGTGTGTACAAGTTAAACATCAAATATGCTAAGGCCGCAACTTTTGTGATTGCAAAAACTGTGGCAACTTCTGTTCCTGCTCCTTCCATAAGGGCTAATTCTTCTGTATCAATTAAGTTTTCTAAGCCAACAAAACAAACAGCCAAAGTTCCAACTACGTTTTCTTTTGCAATAAAACCTGTAACTGCGGCGGCAGCCATTTGCCAACTTAAAACACCAATAATTGGAACAAGCAAATATGCAAAAGGGCGAGCAATAGAAGCCAAAATTGAAGTATCTGCAACTTCTGCCACAGCAAAACTCCATGTAAAAGTTTGCATAATTTGAACAGCCGTATTACACAAAAGAATAATTGTTGCAGCTTTTACAATGTAAGCCCATCCACGACTACACATAGATTTAAATGCACCAACAAAAGAAGGCACTTTATATTCAGGTAATTCAATAATAAAGAATGATTTTTTTGCTTTCCAACCAGCGATTGCATTTACAAGCAATGCTCCTAGAAAAATCAAAACAATTCCAGAAAGATACATTACTGTGCTAACCCAACCAGCCCCATCAAAGAAAGCTCCTGCAAAAAGTGCAATCACAGGGATTTTTGCACCACAAGGCATAAATGGAGCAAGCATTGCTGTTGCACGACGTTCTCTTTCGTTTTTGATTGTGCGACTTGCCATAATTCCAGGAACTGCACAACCAATTGTAATTACAAAAGGAATCACAGATTTTCCAGAAAGCCCTACTCGCTTGAAAATTGGATCTAAAACAACTGCAACACGACTCATGTATCCACAATCTTCTAGCAATGCGATTAAGAAATACATTACCATTACAAGTGGAAGAAAGCCAACAACAGCCACAACGCCACCAATCACGCCATCAACTAGCAAGGCTGATAAAAGAGGGTTTGCGTCTTCAAAAAATCCTCCAATCCAACCTTGGAAAGTTTCTAGCCAACCAACAAGTAAATCTGCAATTGGAGTTCCAACCCAAACTTGTGAAATCTGGAAAACAAGGAACATTACAACAGCAAAAATTGGAATTCCAAGCCATTTATTTGTTAAAACAGCGTCAATTTTATCACCAACATTTTTGTCTTTTGTAAGAATTTTACGACTTTCTACATCCGCAACAATTTTATTTACAAACTCAAATCTTTTTCTGTCGGCAACTTCTACAACCGCTTTATCTGTCAAATCAATTTCACCTTGTGAATATGGAGCAACTTGATTTTTGCCAGCCAAAGAAATTGCAGCTTCTACAACTTCCTTTAATCCTTTTCCAGAATTTGAAGCTGTCTTGATAACAGGACATCCCAATTTTTCTGAAAGGATTTTTTCATCAATTTTTGTTTCTTTCTTTTCGTTAATATCACTTTTGTTAAGAGCAACTACAACTGGAATTCCAAGTTCCAAAAGTTGTGTTGTAAAGAAAAGACTACGACTTAAATTTGTACCATCCACAATATTGATAATTGCGTCAGGATTTTCTTGTTTAACATAAGAACTTGTAATTGATTCTTCACTTGTAAAAGGCGACATTGAATAGGCACCCGGAAGGTCAACAGCAATAACATTTTCTTGTGTTGAAAAAGATTTTTTAATGGCGTGTTCTTTTTTGTCAACAGTAACGCCAGCCCAGTTCCCAACTTTTTCATTTCGACCAGTTAGGGCATTAAACATTGTGGTTTTTCCAGAATTTGGATTTCCGGTTAAAGCTATTCGCATTATTTTTCCTCTTTTTTACATCGCTTAGGCGATAAATATCTTGAATCCATAGGGATACATTTACTTATATTGTTAGTTTTAACTAACTTACAGGCGAAAAAAAACTGAGTTAAAGAGGCATACAAATTTAGATGAAAACATCAATTTTAAAACTTTAACTCAGCTTTAATCACCGACTTGGGGTCTAAATAAAAATTGCAGAAGCCAGTTGATTATCAATACTGTATCGCCCGTCTTTTATAGATACAACGCAACCAGCTTTTTTTCGAGAAACAAGGGTGATTGGTTCGCCAGAATAGCAACCTAAAGAAAATAAAAATGATTTTAATTCTTCATCATCTGTGAAAACTTGTTGAATTTTATATTCCATACCTTCAACTGCGTCTCTTAAACTCATAATATCACCTCGTTAAAAATTAGTTAGAATTATCTAACTTTTATTACAAAAAAAACAAGATTACTTCAAAAAGTTATCTTTATCTAACATTTAAGAATATATCAAATTCATTTTTTTTATGCAAGAGAATTTGTTAGTTTTGTAAAACATTTTTTATAATATTCCAAGTAATTTTTGCATCAAAATACAAACTAAGGTAATTCCAATCCAACAAACACCACCCATTAAAAGTGGTTTGCCACCAGTTTTTACAAGTTTTACGATATCAGTGTTTAACCCGATGGCAGACATAGCCATAATGATAAAAAACTTGCTTAAATTTTTTAGTGGTGCAAAAAAACTAGAAGGAACGCCAAAGTTTGTGGCAACTGTGGTAATCACACTGGCTAAAATAAACCAAAGGATGAAAAATGGGAAAATCTTTTTAAGGGAAAATTTTGACTGATTTTCAATATTTTCCACATTGTCTTTTTTGACTTTTTTCCCTTGATAAATTGCTAAAATTAAAGTTATTGGAATAATAGCCAAGGTTCTAGTTAATTTTACAGTTACAGCCTTGTCTAGAGTTTCACTTCCAAGATTCCACATACTATCCCAAGTTGAAGCCGCAGCGGTTACAGAGGAAGTGTCGTTTACAGCCGTTCCAGCGAATATCCCGAAAGCTTCCCCGGATAAAGTGTCAAATCCTAAGAGTTTTCCCAAAATCGGAAACAAAATTGCAGCTAATACATTGTAGAAAAAGATTACTGAAATACTTTGAGCCACTTCTTCTTCATCTGCCCCGATTACTGGTGCAGTCGCTGCAATAGCAGAGCCTCCACAAATTGAAGAGCCAACTCCTATCAAGGTGGAAATTTTTGAAGGGGATTTTAAAATTTTGCACATCAAAAAAGCTAAAATCAAGGATGTGGAGATTGTGGTCAAAATAATTGGCAAAGATTGTTTTCCTGTTTGAAAAACCACATTTAAGTTCATACCAAATCCGAGGAAAATTACAGCCCATTGAAGAATTTTCTTTGAAGTAAACTTTATTCCAGGGGCAGCTTTTCCTTTGCTTTTCCAAAAAATACTAATTATCATTCCAAAAAGAATAGCGATTACAGGTCCACCAATTACGGGAAAAAGTTTTCCCAAAAAGTAAGCTGGAAGCGCAATTCCAAGACAAACTAAAACACCTAAAAAATTTTCTTTAATATCTGCAACCATTGATGATTTCATAAATTATATGACTCCTAATTTCAAGTTTATTGATGTAATGTAATAAAAAAGCTACAAGCCAAAAATTACAGGACGTAACCATGTCTACAAAAGTCGGCCATGGAAGGCCGATTACAGCTAAGCAAGAATTTTCGAAGAAAATTCTTGCAGGGAATAAAATTACAGGACGTAATTTTATTCCCTTAGGATGTCCGATTACAGCTAAGCAAGAATTTTCGTAGAAAATTCTTGCTGAATTAAAAATTACAGGATGTAACCATGTCTACCAGGTCGGACAGGGATGCCCGATTGAAGCAACGCTAGAATTTCACATCGTGAAATTCTAGCTGACATAAAAATCACAGGATGTGATTTTTATGTCAGAAGCATCGCATCCCCGTAGCTAAAAAATCTGTATCTATTTTCCACTGCTTTTTGGTACGCATTCATAATATTTGCTTTTCCAGCGAAAGCACTCACCAACATCATCAAAGTGGATTCTGGAGTGTGAAAGTTTGTAAACATTTTATCTACACACTTAAAACTGTATCCCGGATAAATGAAAATGCTAGTATCAAAATGACCTGATGGCAAATATCCGCCCTCTTCAACCGAGCCACCTTGCCAAGCAGATTCCAAAGTGCGAACAGATGTCGTTCCCACAGCCAAAATTGGTCGACCTTCTTTTTTTGCTTGGTTAACTTTTTCCGCAGTTTCTTCACTGATGTAATAACTTTCATTATGCATTTTGTGATCTTCGATTTTTTCTGCACGAACTGGTAAAAAAGTTCCAAGTCCAACGTGCAATGTTACATAAGCAATTGCTATATTTTTTGCTTTTAACTTTTCAAGCATTTCTTCTGTAAAATGAAGCCCCGCAGTTGGACAAGCTGAACTACCAACTTCTTTTGCGTATACATTTTGATATCGCTCTGAATCTTCTTCTGTATCTTCGCGACGAATATATGGTGGAAGCGGAATATGACCGTTTCGTTCAAACCATTCTTCTGTAATTGGCACATCAAATTTTACTGTACGAAATTCTGTTCCAATATCAGCAGGATTTTCAACGATTGTTCCCTTTGAGCCATCGTTAAAAACAAAAACCTTTCCTGGCTTATTTTTCTTTGCATTTTTCACCATGGCTTTCCAAGTTCCATCAGGATATGGAGTTAGCATCAAAAATTCACATTCTCGGCCAGTATCAACAGTTTTTCCATAACAGCGAGAACGACGCACCTTTGAGTTGTTAAAAATCATCAAAGTGTTTTCTGGAATCAAATCTGGCAAATCTTCCATTTTAAAGTTTTTTGGCTCAGTGATTTCAGTTTGGTTTCCACCATTTCGGCTTAAAACCATAAGTTTATCTTCGCCTCGCACTCCAGATGGATGTTGAGCAATTAATTCTTCTGGTAAATCAAAATAAAAATCTTTTGTAAGCATTGTATTTCCTTAAAATTTTAACATTTTTGAAAATGTTGAAAATTAATTAGTAGATAATTGTATCTCCCAATACTTTGGGAGGAATCAGCTTTGAAAAGCTGGTAAACTTTATGGAGGAGAGAAACCCATTTTTTCGATAAAACGGGTTTCTCTCCTCCATACCTCCTCTCTTTCCAAATAACGACCAAAGGGCTAGCCGCCCTCTGGACTCTGGCAATAACAACTTATTTTAGTTGCTTGGGTTTTTAGCTTCGTGTTTGGAATAGACGTCAGTCACGACTTTTCAAGCGTGACGTGTTTAGACAGTGGATTTAACTGTCTAAATCTATACTCATGAACAGTGGTAATCACTGTTCATTTTGTTTTAAATATAATACAGGTGGTCAGAAAATAGGATTTCCAAGCTTGCCTTATTTTTGATTAAGTTTCTTCATATATTGATGAATTTTAATCAAAAAGTGATATTTCGGATTTTGTGGGATTTCCGCCTCGACCACCAAAGGGAATTCCCAAGTGAGCGTAAGCTTTTTCGGTAACCACCCGACCTCTTGGCGTTCGCTGTATCAAGCCGGATTGAATCAAGTATGGCTCGTAGTAATCTTCTAGCGTGTCCATACTTTCACCGATTGATATTGCAAGAGTTTCTGCCCCTACAGGGCCACCACCATAATTTTGTATAATCGATAATAAGATTTCCCTGTCATAGCGTTCAAGACCAAGACAGTCGATTTCAAGCCGTTTCAAGCCATCTTCCACAATTTTTTTGGTGATATTTGTAACGCCATCAACAAAAGAACCTGCAACTTGGGCGAAATCTCTCATTCGGCGTAAAATTCGGTTTGCAACACGAGGAGTTCCCCGAGCACAAGAAGCCATTAGCAAACTAGCATCATTTTCCACAGAAACACCTAAAATCCCTGCACTACGCTGAATAATTGTGCTAAGTTCCTCTGCCGAATAAAAGCTAAAACGCTCTACGATTCCAAAGCGGCTGATTAAAGGACTAGAAACCATACCAGCTTTTGTTGTAGCACCAACTAAAGTAAACTTTGGAATAGGAATTCTCACAGTACGTGCAGCAGCTCCCTGCCCAATAATCCAGTCAAGCTCATAATCTTCCATAGCGATATAAAGCATTTCTTCGATAGCAGGCTTCAATCGGTGAATTTCGTCAATAAAGAAAACTGTTCCCTCTGTGATAGTAGACAAAATTCCCGCTAAATCCTTTGGCTTTTCCAAAGCTGGAGCTGAAGTTACCTTAAAATCAGTCCCAAGCTCCATAGCTGTAATTTGTGCCAAAGTTGTTTTTCCAAGCCCCGGAGGTCCAATCAAAAAAAGGTGATCCATTGGTTCTTGCCGAGATTTTGCTGCTTCTATAAAAACATGAAGATTATTTTTTACCTTTGTTTGTCCCAAAAATTCTTTCAAAAACTTTGGACGTAGAGAAAAATCCCTATCATCATCGGAAAAACTAACATCAGGACGAACTAGGCCCATATCATCATCAAATTGATTTTCAAATCTTTCTGTCATTTAGCCAACTCCACAATAACTTGACGGAAAAGTTTTTCTTCATAAGCTGATTTTGACTCTCCATCTTGATTTGGAGATTTTGCCACAATTTTTTCGATAGCATCTTCTACATTTTTTTTGTCGTAGCCCATATCCACCAAAGCCAAAATTACATCATTCCAAGGAGATTTTGCTTCCTCTTTTGGTGATTTTACGCGACCTGTATTTTCGTCTAAAAGAGTTAACTTTCCTTTTAAGGCTAACATCATTTTTTGAGCAGTCTTTTTACCAACACCGGGAACTTTTTCCAAAATCCCCACTTCCCCAGAATCCAAAACTGAAGCAAGTTCTTTTGCGTTGATATTTGACAAAATCTTTACAGCGCCTTTTGGACCAATGCCCTCAACTTTTAGCAAATCCAAAAAAATTGCTCTATCTTCTAAAGTGGCAAATCCTAGCAAAGTCATAGAATCTTCTTTATGGATAAGATGAGTATAAATCCGAGCATCTTCCCCTACGTGAGGCAATGCGTTTACAGAGGATTCTGGAACAAGCAAACTCCACTCTATTCCATTATTTTCAAGATAAATTGTTTGAGGTAATTTCGCAGTTATTTTTCCGTAAAGACTGTTAAACATAAAATTATTATATCAAAAAAATACTATATGTAAAAGTAGTGTTTTTCGAAGTGATAAATAAAGATTTGAAAAATTAGAAATATCCAAAATGGCAAAAAATCACAATATCAAGCAACTTCCGGTATATAAAATCCCCTAGAAATGTGTTATATTTCATAAGTACTTTGCAAAATAAAAGGACAAGTTTTATGAAAAAAACACATTTACTTTTAATTCTTAGTTTAATTTTCTTATTTTCAAGTTGCGCAACAAATATTAGTGTTAGAGTTCAACGTCCAGCGGAACTTGATTTATCCTACGCAGAAACTATCGCTGTTATTTCCACAACTCCAAAACTTGATTTTTGGGACTACTTTTTCTACAATGCAGAATTTGAAGGATATGAAATTTCAGAAAAATTAGTTTCTCTTCTTGAATCACGAATTATTACATCAAATTATTTTACATTGGTTGATTCAAACCAAGCAAAAAATGCTGTTGCAAACGGGCGAAAACCTTCATCAGATGTCTATATCACACTAAATATCAACGAACTAAATACAGAAATCAAAACCTACGAAGTGAAAAAAGATGATATCATCACACTAGAATATTATCGCATATTGGATTTCAATCTTACTTATCAAGTTGTAGATTCAAAAACTAGCGTAATATTAAAAAAAGCCCATGAATCTTTCTCTTGTGAATCAGACAAGGTTGATAACGAAAAGGATGTTCAAACTGCAAAATATCTTGCAGAAAATGAGTTAAGTTCTTTTGTATCAAAATTTATGAGACAAATCACTCCTTACACTGAACAAAAAACTCTTACATTACTAAAAGATAAAACAAAAAATCCACAAATGGAATACGCAGACAATCTTACAAAAGATGGTCGCCTTGCATTAGCATACAAAGAATTTCTTGAAATCTATAATTCAACTGGAATGTACGAAGCTGGATACAACGCAGCGATTATTTTGATGGCACAAGAAAAATACGAAGAAGCTTCTGATTTAATGTCTGATATTTATAGTTCATCTGGAAACACAAAAGCACGTGACGCACTGAAAGAAATCCAATTTGAAATACAATCACGAGATAAGCTTCAAAAACAAACTGAAACAAGAGAAAACATCTAAGAAAACAATATATACAAAGCCTTGCTTTTTATGATATAATCCACTCTAACTGCCCCCGGATAATCAGGTATTATTCGGGTCGTTTGTATTTTTTTCAGTGGAAGGAAATACAATCGGTTACTGATATTTTTTATATCAAGCAATCGACAGAATAAAGAGCCTTTTTTCCATAAAGGCCACAAGAAAGCAAGGAAGTAAAAAATCATGGACAAACATGAAGTAACAATGGAAAAAATTGTAAGCCTATGTAAAAGAAGAGGCTTTGTATTTCAATCATCAGAAATTTATGGTGGACAAGCTGGAGCATGGGACTACGGCCCACTTGGAATAGAATTAAAAAAGAATATTCAAAATGCATGGTGGAAGGAAATGACTCAACTTCACGATAATATCGTGGGGCTAGACGCTGCAATCTTAATGCACCCTCGTGTTTGGGAAGCATCTGGACACGTTGCAAACTTTTCTGACCCTTTAGTAGACTGTAAATCATGTAAAATGAGATACCGTGCCGACAACATGGACCAAGACGCTCTTGCAGCAAGAAAATGTCCAGCTTGTGGTGGCGAATTAACAGAACCACGCGCATTCAACTTGATGTTCAAAACTCACATCGGTGCTGCTGAAGATTCAGCAAGTGTTGTTTACCTACGCCCAGAAACAGCTCAAGGTATCTACGTAAACTACAAGAATATTATTCAATCAAACAGAATGAAAATCCCATTTGGTATCGCTCAAGTTGGTAAAGCTTTCCGTAACGAAATCGTTACAAAAAACTTTATCTTCCGTACTTGTGAATTCGAACAAATGGAAATGCAATTTTTCGTAAAACCAGGGGATGACGACAAGTTCTTCGATTACTGGAGAGAACAACGCTGGGCATTCTACCAAAAATACGGCGTTCGCATGGACAAAATGCGCTGGTACCACCACGAAAAACTAGCTCACTACGCAAAAGACGCTTACGATATCGAATACGAATTCCCAATGGGATTCTCTGAACTAGAAGGTATCCACAACCGTACAAACTTCGACCTTTCAAAACACACAGAATACTCTGGAAAGGATATGCAATACATTGACCAAGACAATGGCAATGAAAAATACATTCCATACATCATTGAAACATCAGCTGGTTTAACACGTAACCTTCTAATGTTCCTATGTGATGCATACGAAGAAGAAAAAGTTGCAGATAAAGGAAATGATGACGACTACAGAACAGT
This sequence comes from Treponemataceae bacterium, assembly GCA_045631425.1. GTDB lineage: Bacteria > Spirochaetota > Spirochaetia > Treponematales > Treponemataceae > Treponema_I. The sequence goes on from JAZQUR010000123.1 coordinate 23,805, forward strand.
TCTTCACTTCCACCCAAAAATCGCACCTGTTACAGTTGCAGTTCTTCCATTGATGAAAAAAGACGGACTTGCTGAACTTGCAAAAGAAATTCAAGCTGAACTAAAAGAAGAATTCGTAACAGATTACGATCAATCTGGAGCTATCGGAAAACGCTATCGCCGTCAAGACGAAATCGGAACTCCATTCTGTATCACAGTTGACTACGATTCAAAAGAAGACAACACAGTAACACTTCGTTTCCGTGATTCTATGGAACAAATCAGAGTTCCAAGAAGTGAATTAGCTTCTAGAATCCGTGAAGAAATCAAAAACTACAAAAGAGTTTAATTTTTAACTACATAGGACTGTCCGTAAAACAAGTTTTTCTATTTTTTAGGAGGATAAAAGGTTATGGACAGCCCTTTGTTGTATTTTTAGTTAAATTATATATCAAATGGAATACGTATTACTTTCAAATGCTAACTGCATGGTTAGTAGAACAGCACTTTCAACAGACTCACTAGAAAATTACCCAACAGAAGAGGGTGTTTCACTTATCAGAAAAGCCTACGAAGGTGGAATCAATTTTTATCACGTTTCAAATGATAGTTCTCACCTAAAAGAAATATTAGGCTATGCTTTTTACGGTATGAGAAAAGAGATTTTTATCTCAGTTTCCACATCAACAAATGATAATATTTCTTTACAACAACAGATTATTTCAACATTAGACACAACAAACAGCAATTACGTTGATATTTTTTCAATCCACAAGGATGATTTTGTACCAACTTTGGAAACCCACGATGGCTTATATCCGACTTTACTTTCTGCAAAAGCTGATGAAAACATAAAAGCTATTGGATTTTCAACAAGCAAACTAGATTTGGCAAGACAAGCGCTAGAGTCAAAACTCTACGACGTGATTTTTCTAGAATATTCCCTTGGAGATTCTCCACTAGAAAATGATATTGCCTTTTTTGACGAATGTAAAAAACAAGAAATTGGTCTTATTATCAATTACAAAACTCCAGTTTCTGATGAAATAGATTTTTCACTGATATTTGGATTTTTGCGCAAACACGAAAATCTTGTACCAATGTGGAAAATCAAAAATCAAGAGGATTTGCAACAACTTTTATATTTTGAAGCAAAGCCACCTCAATTAAACGAAAATTATTTAGAAGAATTGGCTAAGAAAAACTAATAGAATTAGGAGAAACTATGGCAGATTTACGCGGTGAATGTGGCGTTATCGTAGCAAAAGCACTTAACATTTTTATCAAAAACAAGGGATTTGATGTTCCAGAAGTAGAATCTTCTTCTCTTTTACTCGAAACTCCACCAAATCCAGAAATGGGTGATGTTGGTATCCCACTTTTTTCTTTTGCAAAAACACTAAGAATGGGACCTCCAGTAATTGCTACAGAAGTTGCAAAAATCATTGAAAGTGAACTATCTTCAGAAGCATCAAAAGTTGGTTCTTTTGCAGCAGTTGGACCTTATGTAAACGCAAAATTAAATAAATCAGCTGCAAGTAGCGATATTTTGGGAAAAATCAAAGAACAAGGTGATAATTACGGTTCTCTAAACGGTAACAACGAAAAACCTTTGTCTGGCAAAAAAGTTATGCTAGAGTTCTCTAGTCCAAATACAAACAAACCTCTTCACTTAGGGCACCTCAGAAACGATGCTCTTGGAGAAAGTGTTAGCCGCATTTTGAAAAAAGCCGGGGCTGAAGTTTTCAAAGTTAATATTATCAACAACCGTGGTGTTCACATCTGTAAATCAATGTTGGCTTACATCATCAATCACTCTGGAAATCCAGAATACGTTACAGAAACTGGCATTTCTCCAGATTTTAAATTCACACTAAAAGACACTCCAGAAACTTTGGGCGTAAAAAGCGACCGTTTCGTTGGAGATTGTTACGTAGAATTTGAAAAACTTTGCAAACCTACAGGCTGCACTGAAGAAGAAGAAAAAGCACTTCGCCCAAAATACGAAGCAATCGCTCAATCAATGCTAGTTGAATGGGAAAAAGGTAACGAAGAAATTCGCAAACTTTGGCAACAAATGAACGACTGGGCAATCGGTGGTATCAAACAAACCTACGACAGAACAGACGTTTCCTTCGACAAACTTTACTACGAAAGCGAAACATATCTAAAAGGAAAGGCAGAAATCCTAAAAGGGCTAGAAGACGGACTTTTCTACAAAGAAGAAGACGGTTCAGTGTGGGTTGACCTTGCAGAAATCAAACTTGATAAAAAAGTTCTTCTAAGAAAAGACGGTACAGCATTGTACATGACACAAGATATTGGAACAGCAATTTATCGTCATAGCGACTGGGCTTTCAATCAGCTTGTATACGTTGTTGGTAGTGAACAGCAATATCACTTTAAGGTGCTTTTCTACATCTTGAAAAAACTTGGCTACGAATGGGCTGACCAGTTATATCACCTTTCTTACGGAATGGTAAATCTTCCAGAAGGAAAAATGAAATCTCGTGAGGGTACAGTTGTTGACGCTGACGATTTGATTAACTCTCTAAGAGATGGGGCTTTGGCTGAAATCGCAGAAAAGGGCCGAGAAGAAGCTGTTGGGAACCCAGAAGAAGTTGCAGAAAAAATTGCTTTAGGCGCCCTACACTACTACTTGCTACAAACAACACCTACAAAAGATATGCTCTTTAATCCAAAAGAATCTCTTTCTTTTAACGGAAACACAGGTCCATATCTTCAATACATGGGAGCTCGTATTTCTTCAATCTTACGCAAAACAAAAGAAACTGGGCTAGAACCAAGTTACGCATCAGAAGATTTAGCAACTCTAACAGATGGTGCTGAATGGGAACTTGTAAAAACACTAAGCGAATTCCCTTCAGTTGTCGAAAAAGCAGCCCTTGCCCTTGATTCTTCTGTGGTTGCAACATATTTGTACGACGTTGCAAAGGGATTTAGTAAATTCTATCACGACTGTCCAATTATTTCAGTTGCAGAAGAAAATCCATCTTTGGCAAAAGCTCGTCTTGCAATCGCACAATCAGTTCTACAAGTTTTGAAAAACGGACTAAACTTGATTTTGGTGCCATTTTTGGAATCAATGTAGTTCAGGTTGATTTATAAACTTTAACCAATAGGCGATTTTTCCTGATTTTAGGAAAGTCGCCTTTTTTTTGTTATTCAAAACAAATACTTTTTATGATAGAAAATCCCAAAGCAGCAAACACGCTAATTCTTTTATACAATCCCACTAAAACAAATCCAACATTGCATCCAAATACAGTTCTTCTCGCACAACAATCTGGCACTCTGGTTTTACCATATAATAAAGCAAAAACTCCAAAACCATGGCGCTTCCAAGGCCGCGGCCTTCAATTTTAAAGTTAGAAAATCCCATTGGAAGGTAGATTTTTGGAATGTCCTCAATGCCAATAAAGCCAGGATTTTTCATTGCAGAAGAAAATCTGTAGCCTTTTTGGGAATCTGGGGCAGTGCATTGGTGGCTAAGAACTTCTTCACCAAGATTTTTGCGACTTACATTTTGGTAGCAGGTTTTTCGCTCTGTGCAATAAAAATTGCAACATTCATTACATAAAAACTCTGTCTTGTCTTTTTGCATTTGGGAAAGCCCAGACAATTTTTCAAAACTTTTATTCAAACGAAAATCTGGCACAACGTAAGAAAAATCAGTTCGATTAAGTTCATTTTCAAAATCACAAAAATCTGTTAAAACCTTTGTGGTGGAAGAAACAAAATAATATGACGGATAATTTTTTTGAAGATAATCCAACAGCAAATCAGAATGAACAATTACACCAACTGGAACTTTTGATTTTTCAAACAACTTGCAAAGCCGATTACATTTTTTGTCTGTAAGATGGTCGGGGCGCAACAAAGAATTGCTAAAAGTAAACCGAGGGGAAATCTTGAATTCATTCATCAAATCAAGAACGTCATTTGCATCCGCAGTTCCAAAACCCGTTCTTCCACCGCCCCAAAGACAATCCTCTGGAGAGCCGTAAATTGAGGCAATATCACACCAATCATAAAAATATTCAGGATGTTCACGGTAAAGAGGAAGAAAGATTTTGTACAATTCGTAAAACTCGAAAAGTCCTGGAAGATGGTAGTGGGCGATTTTTTTGTGTGTAGTTTGCATATTCGTGTAAAAGACTACACTTTTTGAAGGGAGATTGCAAGATTTTCCGTGGGATAATCTAAAGTCTTATTAAGGAAAATCCCACAAAAAAAAGCTGCTTATAAGATTTTTCGCAAGAGATTTCCTCTCGCAACTCATAAACAGCTTTTTATCATTTTTGCCAATTGCGATTAGCAATATGTTTTTAAGATTTTTTCCAATCTTTCTTTACCAATAACTTTCATAAAAGATGCTAGACGTGGACCTTGATCTTTTCCGATTAAGGCTTGATATGTAGCTGTGAAAAGTGCTTTTGGCTCGATTCCAGCGTTTTGTGCAATATCGTAAAGTTTTTGTGAAAGTGGTTTTTCTTCGATTGTGTCTAATTCTGGTAAGATTTCACAGATTTGTTTTAGACAATTTGCTTCAACTTCAGAAATATCAGCTTTTTTGTAGTCTGGTGCATCTGGATTTTTTAGAGCAAATCTGAAATCTTCTGGTGCACATTGTGTAATCCAATACCAAGCACATTTACAACGTGTTTTAAATCTTTCAAGTTGTTCTGGCTTAATATCGCCTAATGTTGCAACAACAGCATCAATATCACCAGAGTTTGTTTGTAGAAGGTTACACAAGTGACGGAAACCACCTACAACTTGATATGGCATTGTTTCTGGCATTGCATCAACTTGAGAAAGTTCGTAAATACGGCGTTCTTTTGCGTAAACATCATCGTTTTTAGCTTTGTCTACGCCATAAGCGATACGTTCTGTTTTGTCGTAATCTTCGTAAGTTTTAATAACGTCTAGGTCAAAACTAATAGAAAACTCTGTGTTTGGACGAGTACCAGCAAACAAGTAACGAGCAATTTCTGGTTGATATACATTTAGGACGTCTGGTAGTGAAATTACGTTTCCACTTGATGAAGACATTTTTCCAGGAAGACCTTTTGTTCCGATAAAGTCATAGCGGAAAGAAACTGGAGCTTCCCAGTTGTAGATTTCTTTTGCAACAAGACGTGCTGTATCAAATGAACCACCTTGACTGTGGTGGTCTTTTCCAGCAGGTTCAAAAAGTGTTTTTTCAAACTGCCATCGCATAGGCCAGTCAACGCGCCAACCAAGTTTGATTTCTTTGCTTGTGCGTAAATCTGCTTTTTCTACATGACCACAACTTGTACACTTGTATGTAAGTTCGTATTCGCCATCGTATTCAACCATTTCTGTTGTGTCTTTGTTACATTTGCAACAAAAAGCAGCTGTTGGCCAATATTCTTCATCATCACTCATTTTGTGAGCATCATCACGATAACGATTTAAGATTTCTTTTAGGCGATTTCTGTTTTGTAGAGCAATTTTCATACCTTCTGTGTACATATTTGCTCGGTAGCGTTCTGATTGATACAAATATTCTGGATTAATTCCAACACGTGGTAATTGGCTTTCAACATCAACTTCGTGGTGACGAGCATAAGATGAATCACGACCTGTTGTATCAGGCACTAGGGTGATAGGAAAACGCAAGTGATTTTCTAGAGTTTCTTGTTCTGGCATATTTTTTGGAACTTTACGGAAAACATCATAATCGTCCCAAGAATAAATAAAGCGAACATTTTTTCCACGTGAACGTAAAGCTCTAACTACTAAATCTACAGAGATAATTTCTCTAAAGTTTCCGATATGAACTGTTCCAGAAGGGGTAATTCCTGAAGCACAGGTGTATAAATCTAAATCCCCACGTTCTCTAATTATTTTGTCTGCACATTGGTCAGCCCAGTGCACTAGCTTTGTCTTTTCGTTATTGTTACTCATAATATAGAATTATAACGAATAAAAGATACTTCAACAAGTACCTGATTTTTAACATTTACAGAAGAATAATTATTGAAACTGTCTAAACTTTTTGATAATATAACTTTATGTTGTTAAAGAAACTAGAAGAAAAAGCTAAACGCTACGAAGAAGTTAACGAGCTTGTTCAAGACCCAGATTTAATTCGCGATCAAAAACGATACAAAGATGTAATGCGCGAACATTCTCACTTATCAGCCCTAATGGAAGCCTACGATGAATACAAAAAAGTTTTACAGGGCATTGAAGATTCTAAATTCATCATCACCGAAGAAGATGATCAAGAAATGAAAGAAATGGCTCGTGAAGAGTTAAAAGAATTAGAAGAAAAGCAACCTCAACTTGAAGATAAAATCAAAATGCTTTTGATTCCACCAGATCCTCTTGAAGAAAAAAATATCATTATGGAAATTCGCGCTGGAACAGGTGGAGATGAATCTTCATTGTTCTGTGCAGACCTTTTCCGTATGTATACTCGATATGCTGATATGAAAGGTTGGAAGTATGAAATTATGGATGCTTCCGAAAGCGAAGTTGGTGGATATAAAGAAATTTCTTTCAGTATTTCTGGAAAATATGTTTACGGAAGTTTGCGCTACGAAAGTGGTGTTCACCGTGTACAACGTGTTCCAGAAACAGAAACTCAAGGTCGTGTTCATACTTCGGCTGTTACAGTTGCTGTTTTGCCAGAAGCTGAAGATACAGAAATTGAAATTAGACCAGAAGATGTGCGTGTTGACGTAATGCGTGCTGGTGGTTGTGGTGGTCAGTGTGTTAATACAACTGACTCTGCTGTACGTTTGACTCACATTCCAACAGGTTTGGTTGTTATCCAACAAGACGAAAAAAGCCAGTTACGTAACAAGGAAAAAGCATTCCGTGTTTTACGTGCTCGTCTTTTCGACTTGGAAGAATCAAAGAAAAATGCAGAAAGAGCAGCTGCTCGTAAAAGCATGGTTGGTTCTGGGGACCGTTCTGAACGCATTAGAACATACAACTTCCCACAAAACCGCATAACCGACCACAGAATCAACTTAACTTTGTACAAACTAGAACAGTTTATGCAAGGCTACGTAGACGAAATGGTTGACGCACTTTGTATTTACGCAAAAGAAGAACAGCTAAAAGAAAGCGGAAATTAGTTTTCTAGTTTAGATATTTTGATAAAAGCCTGATTTTTGGTGGTGGCAAACTGCTGGGAATCGGGCTTTTTTGTTTAACAATCCATAAAAAAAAGCGTGATCTTCTTCACAGAAAATCACGCTTTTGCTTTTTATCAGCTTTTACTAGCCTTCCAAAATATTTAGCTCAGCTTTTGTTACTTCAAAAGCCCCGTCTTTTTTCACAATTTCAAGTATTCCGTAGCGATTTTCAGCCAAAGCACCAGGATTCATCACAGTTGTTTTACCGATTTTTCCCACGAAAAAAGACTCATGAATGTGGCCACTTAGCGCAACAAGAGGCTCTTTCTTCTCGATAAACTCTTTGAAGTTTTTTGAGCCTGTGCTTATTCCCGCAGTGATTTTATCCATTCCAGAATCGAAAGCAGGTTGATGTGTCATCAAAATCAAGTTGTCCAAGCTGTCTTCTTGATTGCATAAAAGTTGCAAATCCTTCATTAGCTCGTCATCGCTTTTTTCGTTTGGAGTTGTGCCTGTAAATGTTAAGCCGCCGCCAGAACCAGCGAAAGCCAAACCATCACTAAAAAGCAAACTACCTTGCACAGAAATATCTGCATTTTCAAGTTTTTCCAAAAACTCTGGTTCGTCACAGTTTCCAAGAACTGCAAAAATATTTTCATGCTTTTTCAAAAGTGCATTAAAAACAGGAAGTCCAGTTTCAGGTTCTTTAAACCGAGCAAAATCACCCAAAAACAAAACTCCGTCCGCTTTTTGGAACTCGCCATCAAGTTTATCCAATTTTTCAACTTCACCATGAATATCAGATAAAACTAAAAATCTCATAAAAAAATTCTCCATAAAAACAAAGTATATATAACTGCATACAGCACGCTGGAACATACGTGAATAACATCTATCCCAATCACGCAAGCTATACACGGAATGCTCAGCAGAGTCATTCCTGACATCTATCCCAATCACGCAAGAAATCTCTTAAAGAAAACCAAAACAAACTCCGTATGCCTAGAGTCCAGAGAGTGGCAAACTCTCTGGTCGTTCTTTTGGGAAAGAGAGAGGTGTGGAGAGAGAAAACCCGTTTTATCGAAAAAAATGG
>JAZQUR010000124.1:0-16623 GCA_045631425.1 Treponemataceae bacterium
AAGTTGCAATTTTTTATGGACGTTTTTTGATTTTAGACTATATTATTTTGTGAGAGGAGAAAATTGGTTGCAACTTTTTTATGGAGTCGCGTTGACGACGGAACCCTGGAAAGCCGGAACAAACTGTATTAGGTTGCTCCAGTAAATAATAGATGGGATTATAACCAGGGTTTTAGTTCTTCGTTGTAAAAGCGATTATCAATTTTTTTATTGCCGGTGGTGTGTCCGAGTTTTCGGTCAGCGCGAACATTTGGACCATGGTAATCGCTGCCAGCAGTAACGAAAAAGCCGATTTTTTTAGCAAGTTCTTCTAGGCGAATTGCCTCGCCAACTCGTGTTCCTGGATGCCAGGCTTCTAAACCTTCTATTCCGGATTCTTTAAGTTCTTGAAGGGTTTCTTCCATTTTGCCCCAGGAAACATATAAAGAAAGAGGGTGGGCTAATACGGGAACTGCGCCAGAATCTTTTATGGCGTAAATTGCGTCGTAGAGGTTGGCGGCGGTTCTATCGACATAATATGGGCGACCTTTTCCGAGAAATTTGTCAAATGCTATTTGCCGTTTTTTGACAATCTTTTTTTCCACTAGATATGCTGCAAGGTGAGGGCGGCCAATAGTTGGAGTTGGAAACATTTCTATGAGTTCATTGTAATCAACTGGGAAGCCGTCTTGTTGCATTTTTTCGATGATTTGGCGATTTCGAGTGAGTCTTCCTTCTTGTAGGGTGGTGCATATTTTTATTAAACTGTTGGAAGGTTCTTTTATGCCTAAGCCGAGAAGGTGAAATTCTCCACGACTTCGTTCTATATTAAGTTCAATTCCTGGGATAAATGTTAAATTTGTATTTTCGGCAGCTTTTTTTCCTTCTTCTATTCCGTCGAAGGTATCATGATCTGTTAGTGCTAAGACGTCAATATCTTTTTCGATAGCTAATGAAACTAAGTCTTTTGGTGATAATTCTCCGTCTGATGCTGTGGAGTGTGTATGTAAATCTATCATTGGAAAATAATAGCATATTTTGTTTTTTTATGTTATTATATCAACGTAAAATAATGGATTTTTTCATTTGTTTTTTTGAGTAGGAGTTTTTATAATGCCAAAAGCAATGCAATATTCAAACGGATCTGTAATTTATTTCGCAGGGGATAAGGATGATAGAATATTTATTTTACAGAAAGGGCGTATTGTTTTATCTAGTGTAGATATTGAAACTAATGCAACTGTAACAGAATGTATTCGTGAAGGCGAGTTTTTTGGTGTGAAATCTGCATTGGGACATTTCCCGAGAGAAGAAACTGCTACAGTTATTGCTGATACAGTTTGTATTTCTATGACAGTTCAAGAATTTGAATCACTTTTTAGCAGCAATAAGCAAATTATCATGAAAATGCTTAGAGTATTTTCAAATCAACTACGTAAACTTCACAAAAAAATTGAGCTAATCTTGCATGATAATGTGGAAGAAGATCAGTTTACAGGAATGGAAGCAGTTGCAAAAAGTTTTTTTGAACTAGATGAGTATAAAACTTGTGCAAATGTCTGTCATAGATTTTTGCAAAGATTTCCTAATGCTCCAAATAACAAGGAAGTTGCAAAACTTTATTTGGAATCAAAAAAGCGTGCAGAACTTCAAGCAGCACGTGGGATTCATCCGAAAGAAGCTTCAAAAGTGTTAAATTCAAATGCATCCCAAAATCCATTAAAGCAATTTAGCTTGCCAGCCTTTTCTCGATTTGCAAAACATTTTGCACCGGGAGATGTGATTATTTCTGAGTATGAGCCTGGGGATAGTTTTTACTTGATTCAATCTGGTCAAGTTCAGCTTGTAAAATGTGTAAATGGAAAGAAGAAAAATCTTGATATATTAATGCCATCTGAATTTTTTGGGGAAATGGCAATATTGGAAAATACTCCTCGTTCTGCAACTTGTGTGGCTATCGATGATGTAGAAGTTTTGGAATTTAACAAGGAAAACTTTGAATTATTAATTACAGGAAATCCTCAAATCGCTCTGATTTTGCTAAAACTTTTCTGTAAGCGTATTTATGATCAAAAACGTCGTCTAAAAAATCTTTGTTTGCAAGATAAGCAAGCCAGAGTTGTTGACGTGTTTTTGATTTTTGAAGAAATGAATGCTGGAATTATTATTGACGAAAGAGCAAGAAAATATAACTTAACTCTTCAAGATTTAGCACAGTGGACAGGTCTTTCTATTGAAGAAGTTAGTGATGAAATCAATAAGTTTGTGGAAAAGCGTAGAGTTGATATATTTGATGGATATATAGTTGTAAATAACATTATGGATATCAAGCGATTTGTTGATCAGCGTTCATATTGGAGATAAATTTCATTATTTAAATAGGAATATTAAATGTCAAAACATGTTTATATAATTGGACACAGAAATCCAGATACAGATTCTGTTGTTTCTGCAGCGGCTTATGCGAAATTGAAACAGTTAATGGGGAAATCAAACCATATTGCGGCTCGTGCTGGAAAAATTACACCTCAAACTGAGTATATTTTTGATAGATTTAAGGTGCCAGTTCCAACTTATGTGCCAGACCTAAACCCAAAAACAGCGTATTATATGAGTGGGAGTTGTACAACTGTAAATGAGTACACATCTCTTTGGAGTGCTGTTGCAAAAATGGAAGAAACAAACTCTCAGATTCTTCCTGTTGTTGATGATGAGGGAAAATATAAATCTTTATTGCATTACAACGCTTTTGCTCGTAGTGTTTTGAAGATTCTTAATCCTGAAAAGCAAACTGCAGTTCTTACAAGCATAGATTTGATTCAAAACACTTTGAACGCACAGCCTATTATCACAAAAGATAGCGCAACTCTTTTCAAAAGTAGTATGTTGGTGGCTGCTTCTGATTTTAATTCTTTTTCATCGATTTTAAATAGTCATAAAAGTGAAAATTTGATTGTTATTGCTGGGGATAGAAAGGACGTTCACGAATACTGCATTGAATCTGGGGTTCGGGCAATTATCATTACTGCGGGATTTATGTTGGATAAAAGTCTTCGGGAAAAAGCTGAGAAAAAAGGGGTTTCTGTTTTAATCAGTCCATACGACACATCATCAACAGCAATGCTAATTGTGTATTCCACACCGGTTTCTTCTATGGCTGATACAACAGCTAAGCCTGTAAAGGGAACTGATACACTTCGTAAAATCAAGCCTATGCTTTTGGATTCGCCAAGTAGAGCGTTACCAGTTGTTGATGATAACAACAAGGTTATTGGTGTGATAAGTGAAAACGATCTTCTTCATGAAGCAAATATTGAGACTATTTTGGTTGACCACAACGAACTTTCTCAGGCTGTGGATGGAATTGATAATTACAATATTTTGGAGATTATTGATCACCACAGAGTTGGCTCAATGATTACGCGGGAGCCAATTACTTTTATTAATAAGCCGGTTGGAGCCACAAGTACCTTAATAGCAAATCTTTTCCGAGAAAATCATGTTCCGCTTCCAAAGGATATTGCATCGATTTTGCTTTGTGGTATTCTTTCTGATACTTTGATATTGCAATCTGCTACAACTACTGAAATTGATATTCAAACTGCTGAGTATCTTTCAAATATCACAAATCTCGATATTCAAACTCTTGGGAAAGATTTGCTTTCTGCTGCAAGTCATATTGATGGAAGAACTCCACAAGAAGTTATCCGTCAGGATATGAAAGAGTATACTGAAGAAAGTTTAACTTACACTGTTAGCCAGATTGAAGTTGATAATCCAAACGAAATTTTGTTACGAAAAGAGCAATTTCTTGAAGAATTGGAGATGGAACGCCGAAGTAGAAAAGCTGTTCTTAGTGCTCTTATGGTTACAGACATTACAAAGCTTACAAGTCTTTTGGTTGTGGCAACTGAACCTACAAATGAACAGTTTATTGATTTTCCACAGCAAGAGGATTCTGTTTATATTTTGCGGGATATTGTTTCAAGAAAGAAGCAGCTTATTCCGCTACTTTCAGAGCAAATAGAAAAGTTGCTTGTGAAATAGCTTTCTGTTGCCACAAAAAGCGGATTTTGGTTTGGGCGTTTATAAGGAATTAGCCCCGATTGGAAGCCCGTAGTTCAGTTCAATCTGGGGCCAGATTGAACTGAATGAGCCGAATAGGCGAAGGCTGGAAAGCGGGTTGGGAATCAGCTGCTCCAATTTTTTTTAATCTTATAAAATTTAAATAATCAATGTTAGAAATGTTAGAACTGCGATTAATATGAATATTGGAAATATCACTTTAAATGGAATTTCTATTTGTGGAATAAAATCTGGGTCTTCTTTCTTTTGTTTATAGTTTTTAATTGATGTAAAAATTGATAAACCGAAAAGTAAAAAACCAATCCCACAACCTACAAAACTTCTTTCTCCAGTTATTACAATGGCTAGATATAAAAGGGCAAAAACAAAGCAAATTGAATATAAAACTGTACCCAATTTTTGCCATCGATTTTCCATTTCATGAAAGGATTCTGCGTCTGTGTAGATGCGTTCTGATTTTACAACGTCGCCGTTTTCTAGTTGCTGACCTTCTTGATATGGTTTTTTGAAATAGTGCCATCCATTGAATGTGGAACTTACATATTCCCATCCCATTTCAGCAAAGGTTTCTTTATAGCGTGGGTCTAATTTTGCACCTGGATTAAAGTCTATTTGATATGTGTAACGTACAGTATCGTTCTTTTCTAAAGTCCACCAAAAGGCTCTTCCTTCTACAAGTTGGTATCCTTTTTTTGAAGCGATGTTCAAATCTCTTTCTTCGTTGTGTGCTTCCCAAAGTGGATAGCATGTCCATTTTCTAAAAGTTTTTCCCATGTTCTTTTCCTCTTTTGCTCTTTGAATTTATTGGTTGATTATTGATTTTGCTGTTGTAACAAGATTTTCTAGTCGTGCTAGTTCTTGTTCTAAAACTTGTTTCCCAACTTCTGTAAGTTTGTAAGCGCGTTTTCCCCGCTCGTCTTTTGCTTCTTCTTGGATTTCTTCTATCCAGGCTTTTTTTATCATGTTGCTAGTGGCTCCGTACATTGTGCCAGCGCCGATAACAACTTTTCCTTCAGAAATCTCTTTGGCTTTTTGCATAATTGCGTAACCGTGTAAGTTTTCTTTGTAAAGGCAAAGCAGGATGTAGAAATAACTTTCGGTTAAAGGTTCTTGTTTTGACATTATTTTCTCCTAAATATAATGTTTGTCGATATATCGTTTGTGAACATATCGCTTAACGATATATCATGTTTGTAATATATCGTTAGTCGTTATATTTGTCAAGAGTTTTGATATAGAATTTTTCTAGATTTTGGGATATATTTTGTTTATGGAAAAAATTATTGGTTTAGAAAAAAATAATTCAAAAAATCTTTATGGTTATTTAATGGCAGCTTTTGCTATTTTTATTTGGGGAATTACCTTTGTTTGTACGAAGCATCTTTTGAATTATTTTTCGGCATTTGAGATTTTGGTTATTCGATTTGTGTTGGCATATATTTTCTTGTGTTTTTTGTATCCTCATAAAATTAAGCTTACGAAATTTGAAAATCTGTTGTTGGCTTTGGCTGGGTTGACGGGAGTGGTTTTATATCAATTTACAGAAAATTTGGCTTTGAATTATACAACTGCTTCAAATGTTAGTATTATCGTGGCGATTTGTCCCATTTTTACAGCTTTAACTGCACAGATTTTTTTGAAGGAAAAGCATTTAACTTTTAATTTTTGTCTCGGTTTTATTTTAGCGTTTTTTGGAATTGCGCTTGTAAGTTTTAATGGAAAAATTAATCTAAATTTAAGCCCAAAGGGTGATATTTTGGCTTTGCTTTCGGCAATTTGTTGGGGCTTTTATTCTTTGTTTTTGACTATAATCAATAAGAAAGGGTACAGTATAGCTGCAATCACACGGCGAATATTTTTCTATTCATTGGTTTTTATGATTCCGCTTTTTATTTGGGGTGTGATTGCAAAAAGTCCAGATGCGCCGGCTTATGTGGAGTTATCAAAGGATTTGAACATTGTTCGGTTTTCATCCTTGTTTAACTGGATTTTGCTCGGATTTTTGGGGATCTTGGCTAACGGTGTTTGCTTTGTAACTTGGAATAAGGCTTGCGTTATCTTGGGGACTGTAAAAATCTCCACAGGTTTGTACCTTATTCCCGTGGTTACGATTATCTTTGCAGCAATTTTCTTGGATGAAAAAATCACTTTAATGGGTGGAATTGGTGCTGCTCTAACAATTTTGGGATTGTTTGTTTCTAGCAAAAAGTAAATTTTATAAAATTGATACTTCGGTTTTTCCGTTGGTGAGATTTGTAAGAATTTTTGAAAGAGTGTCAGCTTCATCAGCGTAGATTTTTCCACTAATTAGGATTGATGCACCGAAATCTTCTTTTATGTCTTGAATGTGTAAATCTTTGATGGAATGCTTAACTTTATCAAAAATATCGTAAGGAATTTCAAAGAGAAAATCCTTTTTTTCGATGTATTCTTCAAAGGCATTTTCTTCAAAGGCTTTGTCTAACACAAGTTTTGCAGAATCTCCGTAGGCTTTTACAAGTCCGCCAGTTCCAAGTAGTGTGCCTCCAAACCAGCGGGTTACAGTTAGCAAAAGATTTGTTACGTTTCGGCCTTTCACCACGTCTAGCATTGGGCGGCCGGCAGTGCCAGAAGGTTCTCCGTCGTCGGACATGCCCATAACCTCTCTACCAAGGCCAGCCACAAAAGCGTGACAAACATGAGTTGCATCTGCGTATTTTGCTTTGAAAGCTTTTAATGTTTCTCGGGCTTCGGCTTGGCTGGTTACAGGGGTAAGTTCTGCCAAAAACCGAGAGCCTTTTATCATTAATTCGGCGGCAATGGAAGTTTGGAGAACTAACATTCCGCTTCCTCTGAAGAATTGCTTTCTTCTAGATTTTCTTCGATTAAAAGTGGATTTTCGTCAATTTGCAAGATTTCAGACTTTTCTTCGGATTCTTGATTTTCAGAATATCCCACAAGTTCGTAATAATAGGCATTTATCGAAAGAATTACATAAATCAATGAATAGTAAAAACTAATTGTGGAAATAAGACTCAAAATAGATGCAAAAAATCCAGTTAAGATTACAAATCCCAATCCAAAGGAAACAACATAAATCAACAAAGGCACTTTACAGGATTTTATGCAAAACCAGATAAACTTAAAAACTTTTCCCTTTAATAGTTGGCGACTTTGTTTTAGAGCTTCTTTTAATTTGATATTAGGATTGTTATGCATTACTGGAAATAGCATGGCTCTTGGAATACCAATCAATGCCATAATTCCCATGGTTATAAAACCCATATAAATTGCAAGTACCATAGAAAACGAGGAAAAATCTGTCATTCCCTGTTCTGTTTGAATATCAACCTTAGATATTCCGTAAAAGATTAAGGGAACACAAATCACTAACATAATGGCAAAAATAATTCCAAGAAAAATTAGGGAAATATTTATAAGTCTTCTGCTATCTTTTAGTCCAATAAATAAATCTCCAATAATTGTTTGCTTTCCAAGATAAAAGTTTCCAAAAATCACAGACAATCCATAATACAAAACCAGTGAAACAAAAACTGAACCAAAGGCTGTAAAAAGTGAAAACACTGGCATTATGGAACTTACACCAAAAACAAGACTTACAATCAATGAATTGATAAGTAGCATTACAATCAAAGACACTATCATTTTTGTTGTATTTTTGTGAAAAGTCTCGTTTATTTTCTGGATTATAAGATTGTCGGATTTCATTTTTTCTCCCATTTTATCAATTAATTAAAGCAGTTCTGGGTCGGCTTTCATTTCCAAAACCACTTTATCCGCTTCTTTTGAAGCTAGACGAACACCTTGGGTTTTTACGCCTTTTTCTTCGTAATCCCCAGCGTGAAATTCTTGAGATTTTTGCTTCAATCGAGGTTTTGGCGTATATTTTACGTAGAACTTAAATGCGTCCCTTGTATCGATATGGCAAACTTCGCAGTTTTCCGGAATAATCGAATAATCACGATTTAGGATAAATTGTGTAATTCTACAGCGTTTTATGTACATATAGTGAGTTTTTTTGTCACGGAAAATCACTGTGAATAAAACTTTTGATAGCTCATCTTTGTCGGAAAGTCCACAGTACCACATGCCTTTATCAACAAAAAGTTTTTCTGGAACGTCACAAACATTGTAGATTCCGCTTTTTCGCATAATAAGCACACGGTCATAAGGGGTAACTTTGCAAACTTCTGTTCCTGTACTAACGTTTGTTCCAAGATAACCAGTTTTTCCGTCATAACGCAATGATGTATCCCGTTTTACAACTTCTTTTACATCCACAGTTTCAAAAGATTTTATCTGGGTTTTTCGTTCAAGATATTCTTTTCCAAGAACATCGCTGATTTTTGCAGAAATTCCGTCTAGCCAAGAAATTGCGTAGCCAACTAAGTCCTTTAGAAGTTTTCCAATTTCTTTTAAGCGATCGTTGATTTCTTTAACTTCTTGGCGATTTTTGTTGATATCATACAAAGAAATGCGACGAATTGGGATTTTTAGCAAATGTTCCACATCTTCATCAGAAATTGGACGCAAAAGTTCTGCTTTAAATGGCTCAAATCCTTTGATAACAGCCTTGTTTACAGCTTCTGCGGTTTTCATTTCTTCGATGGATTTATAGATTCTCTCTTCAATAAAGATTCTTTCCAAAGTCCGTAGATGAAGTTTATCCTTCAGTTTTTGCTTTTCAAACTCTAGCTCGTCTTTCAAAATATTTGTAAGCTGATTTGCACTGTGTTTGATAACGTCTGTAGCAGTCATAACCAAAGGCATATTATCTTTGATAACAAGAAGATTACAAGAAATAGCCATTTCACAGTCTGTGTAAGCATAAAGGGCGTCGATTACGTCTTCTGCATAAACTCCCCGTTGAAGTTTGATTTCTATTTCAACTTTATTTGTGGTGTAGTCATTTATGGAAGAAATCTTTAGTTTTCCACTTTTTGTAGCCTGTTCTATAGACTGAGTTAGACTTTCTGTGTTTGTTCCTGGAGGAAGTTCTGTAATAACAATCCGCTTTGGATCAGAGGTATCTAGTTTTGCCCGTCCAATGATTTTTCCGTTTCCGTCGTTGTAGTTTGAAACATCAATAATTCCACCAGTTGGAAAATCTGGGTAAATCTTAAAATCTTTGCCAGAAAGATAGGCCTTTTCTGCTTCGATTACATCTTTTATGTTGTGAGGAAGAATTTTTGTGGACATACCAACAGCAATTCCTTCTGCACCCATTATCAATGCAAGGGGAAGTTTTGCTCTAAAAACCACTGGTTCCTTGCCACGTCCATCATAACTTGGAACATAGCGAGTGATTTCTGGATTATACAAAATATCCTTGGTTAAAGGACGAAGGCGACATTCAATATAACGAGGGGCGGAAGCTCCGTCTCCGGTATACATATTTCCGAAGTTTCCCTGCTTTTCAATGAAAATTTCTTTATTGGCAAGGTTTACCAAAGCTCCATAAATCGAAGCATCTCCGTGGGGGTGATACTTCATAACTTGACCAACAACGTTTGCAACCTTGTTAAAGCGGCCATCATCAATTCCCAAAAGAGTGTGCAAAACCCGACGTTGAACCGGCTTTAATCCGTCCTCTAAATCTGGAATCGCTCTATCGCGAATAACGTAACTTGCGTATTCAATAAAGTTTTTATCAAAAAGATTTTTTACATAAGCCATTTATGCATCCACCTCTTCAAGCAAATTGTTTACGATAAATTCTCGACGCTGTGGTGTATTTTTCCCCATATAAAACTCTAGCAATTTTGGAACTGCATTAAGCTGGGAAACTTCCACTGGAACAAGCTTAATATCTTCCCCAATAAAACGTCCCATTTCATTGGAGCTAATTTCACCAAGCCCTTTGAATCGAGTAACTTCCGTAGTTGAGCCAATTTCTGCAATCGCCTTATCTCGCTCTTGCTCACTGTAACAATAGCGAGTTTCCTTTTTATTTCGCACTCTGAAAAGCGGAGTTTCAAGGATAAAAACTTTTCCTCTGGTAATAAGTTCTTCAAAATATCCCAAGAAAAAGGTCAACATCAAATTACGAATGTGGAAACCGTCGTTATCAGCATCGGTGGCAATTACGATTTTGCTATAACGAAGATTAGAAACATCTTGCTCAATTCCAAGAGCCATCATCAAATTGTAAAGCTCTGCGTTTTTGTAGATTTCAGCCCGTTTTTTTCCGTACATATTTTCTGGCTTTCCACGCAAACTAAAAAGTGCTTGAGTCATGGCGTCTCGACTTCCAACCATTGATCCAGTCGCAGAATCACCCTCTGTGATAAAAATCATAGAGTTTTCGCCTTTTGCACCATCTTCAATGTGATATTTACAATCCTTTAACTTTGGAATACGAATACTGATTTTTTTAGCAGCTTCTTTTGCTTCTTTTTTTACAGTATTTAGCTCTGTTCGAAGTTTTTCGTTGGCTTCGATTTTTTGCTGTAAAAGATTTGCCACTTCTGGATTTTTGTGCAAAAAGTCGTCCACCGCAGATTTTGTTTCGGCCACAATCCAACTACGAACTTCAGTGTTTCCAAGCTTGTTTTTTGTTTGGCTTTCAAAAATCGGGGATTGCACTTTACAAGCGATTGCAGCTGTCATTCCTTCACGAGCGTCTTCGCTTTTGTAAGGCTTTCGGTAAAAATCCTGCACACCTTTCAAAAATCCTTCCTTAAAAGCTGCTAAGTGAGTTCCACCGTCGCTAGTGTACTGACCGTTTACAAAAGAAAAATAGTTTTCACCGTAAGCATTTGAGTGAGTAAATGAAAACTCTAGTTGTTTTCCCTTGTAATATCCCAGTTGATAAATGGATTCTCCTTCAATTTCCTTTGCAAGAAGATCGAGTAATCCCTTTTCAGAAACATATTTTTGCCCGTTATAAACAAGAGTTAAACCAGTATTAAGATATGCATAATTCCAAATGCGTTTTTCGATAAATTCTTGATTAAAATTATATGGACCAAAAACTTCTTCATCTGGAATAAATTCCACAAAGGTTCCGTCTTTAGTACCTTCCTTTGATTTTGCAGTTTTTTCTGATTTTAGCTTTCCTCTCTCAAAAACCGCTTCTGTACATTTTCCGTCCCTGCAAGAAACAACTCTAAAATAAGAACTTAGTGCGTTTACAGCCTTTGTACCAACACCGTTTAGCCCAACAGAAAACTGGAAAACTTCGTCGTCGTATTTTGCTCCTGTGTTAATCATGGAAACACAGTCAACAACTTTTCCAAGTGGGATTCCTCGACCATAATCCCGCACTTTTACGTGATTATCTTTTACTTCCACGTCAATACGGCGACCATTTCCCATAATAAACTCGTCAATAGAGTTGTCTATAACTTCTTTTAAAAGGATATAAATACCATCGTTTTGATTTGTACCATCTCCAAGTCGGCCAATATACATACCAGTTCGAAGACGAATATGTTCAAGAGGACTTAGAGTTTTGATTTTAGATTCATCGTAAACAGCTGTTTTTTTTGTAGTTTTAGAAGTTTTTTCTACTGATTTTTTTACTTCAACTTTTTTTGCAACCTTAGTTGATGTTGCTTTTTCTTCTTTGGTTAAATCTGATTTTTTTCCACCCATAAAGTTTATTATAGCATATTTTTTGCAATCTTTCTATGATGATTTTTCAACTTGTGAGCTTAAAATCTTTCTATAAATAACAAGAGAATTACAGTACAAATATCACCCTAGGGAAATGATGTGGAAATATCTCCAAAATTCAAGTATAATATTAGCATCACACAATTTTGAGGGAAAATATGGCAGAAAAACAATGGTTTGAAAAAGAAGCTTTTTGGGTAAATTATGGTCCAATTATGTTTGATACAAGTCGATGGGCAGAAGCTCCAACAGTTGCAGAGTCAATTTGTAAAATTGCGGGGCTTTCAGAAGGTTCTTCTATTTTAGATGCAGGATGTGGACCTGGACGTATTTCTGTAGAACTTGCCCTAAACAAACTTGCAGTTACAGGCGTTGACTTGATAGAACCATTTTTGGAAGCCGCAAAAGAATCTGCAAAAGATGAAGGGGTAGAAATCGATTTTGTACAAGCTGATTTAAGAACATATCAAGCAAAGCACAAATTCGATGCCGCCGTTAACCTTTACACATCCTTTGGATATTGCGACACAATCGAAGAAGATATTCAGATATTAAAACGGATTGCAGAGTCTTTAAAAGATGGAGGATTTTTTATCCTAGAAAGCCTTTCTCGCGAAAATGCTGTTCGAGATTTTATAGAAGGTGAGTGGTTTGAACGAGCTGGAAAAATCGTTTTAACAGAATTTTCCGTAGAAGGTGCTTGGGAAGGACTTCGCTCAAAATGGATATTAATTGATAAAAAAGATGGTAGTCGAATGGAACACGTTTTCGTTCAGCGATTATATTCTGCCATCGAGCTAAAACGCATACTTTTGGCATCAGGATTTTCCACATGTGAAATCTACGGCGATTTTGATTTTTCACCATACAACGAAAAAGCCAGAACAATGGTTTTAGTTTGCCGAAAATAATTTTTTACACAATTCTAATACATAAGGATTTTGTCTCATATTGATAAAAAGTCGATGTGAGATAAAATCCTTTTTTTTGTATCGGAAAAAAAGTTTATAAAAAATAAAATTTTAATGTAAAGAAAACGTAAGAAATGATAAAAAAACGAAAATTCTGTAAAAAAAATACTTGATTTTCTAAAAAAACGCACGACATTTTTGTTGAAAATGTCTTAAAAAAAGCATAAAAATAGCTTAAATTTGTTTGACAATTCAAAAATCCCATGTTAACATTAAAAAAGATGATTTCGATAAAAAAGCGTTGCTTTGAAATCATCGAAAATTAAGGAGGAATTTTTAAAATGAAAAAAGCTCTAGCTATTCTATTAGCACTTTCAATGGTTTTCGCAGCATTCGCTGACGAACCAGCAACAAATTATTCAGTAGCAGAATTCTCAGGTTCTGCTGAATTCGGTTACAAAGTTGACCTAGACGATGCAAAAAACGGAATGTTCAATGATGCATCTGCAAAACTAAAAATCAACCTACTAAACGGTGGCGACAAATCAACAGCAGCTGCTGACGGTGTTTGGGGTGAATTAAAAATTAAAGTTAATACACCAGATGCTCTAGAAAATCCAGGTACATTGGCAATTAATGCAAAAGATTCTAGTTCAATTGCTTATGTTGATACAGCAAAAATCCACTTTGTAGATGGTGACACTGCTATTGCTCTTAACATGAAAAAACCAGATCTAAAACTAGCTGACAACTATGATGTAACAGGTTCTCTAGCAGCAGGTTTCGGTATCGAAGTTACAACAGCTCCAATTGATGTAAACGTATACGTTATGGACAACGGTGTTGAAAAAGAAAAAGCATTCGGATTCAAAGCTAATGCTTCTCTAAAAGCTGTTGAAGACCTAACTCTAAAAGGTGCAGTTGCATACAATGTAAAAGATGAAAAATTAGCTGCTACAGCTGATGCAAGTTATAAAATTGCTATCAATGAAGACATGGCTGTAACACCAGGTGCTGAATTCAAAATGTTAGAAGATGCAAAAGCTCTAACTGGTAAAGTAAACTTCGTATGGGGTGGAGCTGAAACAGCAGTTGATTTCGCAGGAAAAGGAACAGGTTTAACAGTTAAATACTCAACAGCATTTGCTGACAAAGATGGTAAATTAGAAATCTCAGCATATGACACACTATTTGAAGCTCTAAAACTTGGTGTTAAATATGGTGCAGGTGTTGCTGATATCGCAAAAGGTACTTTAGACGCAGGTGCTGCATATTCTACATCATTCGATATCATCGATGTATCTCTACACGGTGGAGCAAAATTTAACCTAGCAGCTGATGATGTTGTTGAAGAATACAAATACGGTGCAAAAGTTTCAACAGACGACGTAATTGCTAACACAGTTCTTGCTGTAAGCTACGAAGCTGGTGAATACAAAAACTACAAAGATGATAAATTCAAAGATTGGACAAAAGATCCAAAAGGTGTTATCACTGTATCAGCAAAAATCTCTCTATAATCTAATATAGGGCTATATAAGGCTGTCCTTATGGGCAGCCTTTTTTCGATTAATGTTTAGATTTATTCTTTGCATTAATTAACACAGTCTTTTTTTGACTAAAAAAATTAAGTTGCTTTTTGAAACGGTATTACTTAATTGTGATAATATGTTTATCCACTTTAGAGGGAGTTTTATAAATTAAAATAAAAAGAAAATTGCTGCTTCTTTTTATTTAGTTTAGAAAAAAAGGGAAAACGAAAATGAAAAAAATCTTAGGAATTTTATTAGCAATTTGCTGTTTAGGTTCTGCATTTGCAGTTATGCCATCAACAACAATGTCAATTGCAACATTTGATGGTGATGCAGGTGTAAGCTTTAAACAAGAACTAGATTATGTAGCAGGTTCAAACAAGTTTGGTTTTCATAACTGGGCAAATGCAAAAATCAATATTAAATTATTGAATGGCGGTGAAGAAAATACAAAAGGTAAAGGTATTTGGGGTGAAATCAAAGTTGGTATTGAAAGTGCTGACACTGGTGACAAAACAAACGAAAACGTTGGAGCTTTATCAATTGGAAAATCTGCAGAAGTAAGTACTGCAAAAATTCACTTCTACAAAGGTGATGTTGATGTTGCATTAAATATCAAACCATCAGAAGCAAAATTAGGAAATCTTTCCTTGGCTTCAGCTGTTCCTGGTACATCTTATCAAACATCAGAAATCAGTAAAGCAGATAAAAATGGATTTGGTATTGAAATAAGAAACTACTTGGCTGATATTGACTTGATTTATAATACAAATGGTGTTCAAAAGAAAGACGATTTAAAACAAGTTTTTGCAGCTAACACAACAATTAAAGGTTTTATTAATACAAATCTTTATGCAGGTGCAATTTATAAAGATAAAGACTTTTCATATCGTTTAGGAGCTGATTATACACAAGATCTTTCAAAAGGTATGTATGTAAAACCAGCTGTAGATTTTAACCTACATGAAATTTCAAATCTAAAAGTTTCAAAACTTGTTGTTGGTGGATTATTTGGTTGGGGTAACAAAGACCAAAATCCTGGTTTCACATTTGATAGTACAGATGATGCAAAATACAATGAAGGTGTTTCATTTGGTTATGAAACAACACTTTCAAAACACGATTTTGCAAACAAGGTATACGGAAAAGTTGTAATTGCAGCATTCGAAAACTCACTTGTTGCAGGACTTAACACAGCTGTTAAATACGAAACTAAAGTTGAAGAATTCGGAAAAGGTACTTTGACTCTTAACACAATCTATTCAAAAGATTTTGGTATTGTTGGTTTAACACTTGAAGCTCAAGCTGTTGCTCCTATAGCAGGTATTGATACAACAGCAATTAAATATAGAGTTGCTTTGTGGAACAATACTATTGTTAAAAACACAACTCTTGAAGCAAAATATGTTGGCGAAACATCTGTTGATGGAAAAACAAATACAGGTGCAATCGAAGTTTACGCAAAAGTTCACTTCTAATATATACTTCGTAGTATAGTAAAAACCGCAAAGTTAGAAATGGCTTTGCGGTTTTTTAGTTATAAAATTATCTGTTTATATTTATTTTGAGTATCTTTATATTAGAAAATATTTTATTATTAAAAAGTAAAAATCTTTAATCGGAGGTAAAAAATGAAAAAAAATATTTTTATCAGTTTTTTAGTGATATTTTTTGTGATTTTCGCATTTTCTTGTTCTAGTATAAGAACAGTTGAAAAAGAACCAGATCCATATTATCTTGGGGATTTTAATCCATTTTATATTGGCGATGTAATGTGTTTAAGTAAATCAACTTTTGGAAGTAGTAAGCCTGTGGAGTTGAATTTATATTTTGCACCTCGCTCAAGTAATATTGAAGTGCGTTTTGCATCTGGTATGAACAAGATACTTTTAAATTGGACTCCAGAAGAATGTGAAGCACTTTTTGCAAGTATTCAAACATATTCTGAATTGATAAATGGTGAAACAAAATTAGAAAATAGAAAACCAACTAAAAAGAATGCGTTTTATAATGGTAATGTTGGGATCTATTGGGGTGTAGGTGGTTATACACGAGATACTCTTGCTACATATTTTACAAATTATGAATATTTAGAAGAGAATAAGCCATATTTCAAGCTAAAGGTAAATGCAACTCCTTATCCAGAGGAAGAAAATGTTTCTTCTCCAAATCTTGAATTATTTTTTAGTCCAAGTCAGCTTGAAACTTTAATTAATGTGGTTAATTATGAAGTTATTTATGCAAAAGTTGAGGAATTAAAATCTGAAGCTTATTCTTGGTAAGGTAATTGGATAGATACGAGGTGTTAGCGTGATGCTAACACCTTTTTTTTTGCAAAAAAAAGCAAGGCTGAAAACAACCTTGCTTTAATTATTTCGGTTCTACAATGTTTGAAGAATCGAAACAAAGGTGAGTCAAGGGTTTAAGTGAAACGTCCCTTGTCCACCTGTATTGTTACAAGATGTGTTTTACCAAATCAAGTTTTTTCTCTGTGTATG
>JAZQUR010000125.1:0-46752 GCA_045631425.1 Treponemataceae bacterium
CTTAGGGTTTCACCCTAAGAACCCAGTTTTTATCAAATTATTGACTTTTTTCAAAATAAAAAACACGTATTATATATTTTTGTATTTGTTTTGATTACAATACTATTTCGGAACAGAGCCTATATTTTTATTTCTTTTTTACCATTGGGACAGCTTTGAAAATGTGTATGAGGTTGATTTATTGGAAAAGATTTCGGGGCGTTGCGGGGTGTCCCCGCATGAGAGGGTAGGATGCAACGAAGTGCAGCCGAGAGAGAGACTTCTCCCTCTTGGCTTAAAAATTAAAACATTTTTAGTAGGTCGTCGATGGTTTCTCGGCGGCGGATTTGTTTGATTGTGCCGTTTTCGGTAACTAGGACTTCGGCTGGGCGTGGGCGGCTGTTGTATGATGAGCACATGCTGTATCCGTATGCGCCTGTGTCTAGCACTGCGATGAGGTCGCCTTCTTGGATTTTTGGAAGTTGGCGGTCTTTTGCAAGAATGTCCCCTGATTCGCAAATGTTGCCTGTTACGGTTTGTGGCTCGAGTTCACCTTCTCGGGAAATGATTTCTCCTTCTCGGAGGATTTCAATGTCGTGGTGTGAATCGTACATGCTTGGTCGAACTAGTACGTTCATTCCAACGTCTGTTCCTGCGAAGTTGATACCTGAGTTTTCTTTTGTGGCGTGAACGCGGCCTAGGATTACGCTACTTTCTGCTACGCAATATCTGCCTGGTTCGCTTTTGAAAAGTGGTGCTTTGCCGTAACTTACAACGAAGTCGTCTAGGATTGGTTCTAGTCTTGCTTTGAAGTCTTCCATTGGGAATTCTTTTTCGTCGTCTAGTTTGTGATATGGGATTCCGTATCCGCCACCGAAGTCGATAAAATCAAGGTTTTCAAATTGGTGTGCGATTCTCAATAGATTTGTAACGGCGTCTAGGTATGGTTGTGGGTCCATAAATAGTGAGCCAATGTGTTGGTTGATTCCTGCGATGGTGATTTGATATTTCTCTGCGATTTCAAAGATTTCTGGAATGGCGTATTCTGCGATACCGAATTTGGTCCTTTTCCCTCCGGTAACAACTTTTTCGCAGTGTCCAGCTCCTACGCCTGGGTTGATGCGAACTGCACATTGGCGTTTTTCGGCTGGGATATTCATTTGGTTACAAACTTCTCCAAACAACTCTAGTTGGCTTAGGGAGTCGAGGCTTGTCATTACGCCGTTATTTAGGGCGAAGGCTAGTTCGTAGGGTGCAACGTTGTTTGGCACGAAGAAGATGCGTTCTACTGGGAAGCCTGCTTTCATCAATAGGGTGATTTCGCCAACGCTCATGGCATCGCAGTTGAGGCCTTCTTCTAGGGCGATTTTTAGAATGTGGATATTTGTATTTGCTTTTACAGAATAGTTTGCTGTGTATGGATATTTTGTGATAACTTTTGCAACTTTTGACATTCTGTCCCGAAGTATTTTTTCGTTGTAAACGTATAGGGGAGTTCCGAATTTTGCTACGATTTCTTCTGGATTGTTTCCTTCAAAGTAGTTTGTTTGTTGGATAAATGAATTCATGTCTACCTCTTATATTTAGTAGTTCTTTTTAGTATTACTAATAGTTTATCGAAGATGTGGAGGGGTGTCAAGGGAAATTCTAATTTAGAATTGAGAATTGGGGGAGGTGTGGTTTTTATTTTTTAGGTTTAATATATTATTTAAATATGATATAATAATTTAATATTTGGGAAAGGAAACGGTAAAGTGGCAAAAATCGACGTAATGATATCTGAAACTGAAATCGCAAAAAAAGTTGAGGAAATTGCAAAACAAATTGAAAATGATTATAAAGGCGAACCTTTGTTGGTTGTGGGAATCTTAAAAGGTGCCAGTGTCTTTGTATCTGATTTGATTAGAAAGATTAATCTAGATGTAAATATCGATTTTATGAGTGTATCAAGTTATGGAAATTCAACAGAATCTTCTGGAACTGTAAAAATTTTGAAAGATTTGGATATTGATATTGCTGGTAAAAATGTTTTGATTGTAGAGGATATAATTGATTCTGGTCTAACATTAAGCAATTTGGTAAAAGAGTTACAAATCAGAAATCCAAAATCTTTGAAGTTGTGTACTTTGTTGGATAAGCCAGAGAGAAGAAAAACTAATGTGCATGTTGATTATGTTGGCTTTGTAATAGAAGATAAATTTATTGTTGGTTACGGAATCGACTGGGCAGAAAATTATAGAAATTTGCCTTACATCGGCTCTGTAACAATCTAAGAAATATTTACCAATAGAATATAATGGGCGGATTTCCATTTTTAGGAATCCGTTTTTTTTTACTTTGTTGCTTCTTTATACTTCTTTTATGCTTCTTTTATGCTTCTTTTTTGAAAAATGTTTTATTTTCTTATAATTTATGATATTATCATACTATCACAAATTATTGATGGGAAAAAATGCAGCAAATCGAAAATCAAGAATATTTAACAACTCAAATCATTACATATCTTGGAAATAAGCGCAGTTTGATTGGGCATATTGAAAAGGAAATAAACGAGATTTCTGAAAAACTTGGGAAGAAAAAGCTTGTTTGCGCTGATTTGTTTTCTGGTTCTGGAATTGTTGCTCGTATGCTAAAATCCCACTCGGAAAAACTGATTACAAATGATTTGGAAAATTATTCTGCTTTGCTAAATACTTGTTATCTTTCCAATAAATCAGATTATCCGAAAAATCAGTGTGATGAAATCCGAAAATCCTTGGAAGAAAAGTGCGAAAATCAGAAAATTTCTGGAATTATCACTGAAAATTATGCCCCGAAGGATGATAAAAATATTTTGCCCGGGGAAAGGGTTTTTTACACTCACGAAAATGCGCTTTTAATCGACACTTATCGAAGTTTGATTGATTCTGAAATCGCTGATGAAAAGCTGAAAAAGTTTTTTTTAGCGCCACTGATTACGGAGGCTTCTATCCACGTAAACACTAGTGGAGTTTTCAAAGGCTTTTATAAGGATAAAAACACGAAAATCGGCTGTTTTGGCGGGGGCGGGAAAAATGCTTTAAGTCGGATTTTGGGGAAAATCCAGCTGAAGGAGCCGGTTTTTAGCAATTTTCAGTCTGATGTGGAGATTTTTCAAAAGGATACTGTGGAACTTGCAGGTGAGCTGAAAAATCTGGATGTGGCTTATCTGGATCCGCCTTATAATCAGCATCCCTATGGCTCGAATTATTTTATGCTGAATTTGATTTTGAAAAATCGGCTGGATGTTGAAGTTAGTCGGGTAAGCGGAATCACTCAAGATTGGAATCATTCGGTTTTCAATAAAGCTTCTTTTGCTTTGAATGCCATGGAAGACATTATCGGGAAAATTGATAGTAAGTTTGTGATTGTGTCTTATAATTCGGAAGGATTTATCACTTTCCAGCAAATGACTGATATGCTTAAAAAATACGGAAGCCTAAAAACTGTGGAGATAAACTACAACGCTTTTCGTGGTAGCCGCAATTTAAGTGGCCGTGATATTTACGTGTCGGAATATTTGTTTGTGTTAGAGAAGTAGAGGACAATTTATCTCATAAAAAATCCCACCTTGTAAAAAAGTTCAAGGTGGGATTTCTGTTTTTTTTGGATTTTTATGTAATCGCAACTACAATAAGTGAGCTCTGATTTCTTCAGCGCTCATGCTTGTTAGGTAAGCTGGTGGCACGTCGAAAACTGTTTTACATCCTGTCATGCCTTCTTGGTTCATGCGGTAAACTGCACGAGCATAAGCTACGATTACGCTTGATGTAAATGCTGGGTTTGAATCTAACTTTAAGCTGTATTCGATAACGTTATCAAATTCGTTGTCCCAACCAGTTTTCCCTGTTCTGAAAACAAATCCGCCGTGTGGGATTCCTGCGTGGTCACGAAGCAACTCTTCTTCGCTGATAAAGTTTACTGTTGTGTCGTAGTCAGCAAAGTAGTTTGGCATTTCTTTTATTTCTTTTTCAACACGGAGCTTGTCGGCTTCTGTTGCGCCATCTTCTAAAACAACGAAACACTCACGAGTGTGCTTTTGGCGTGTTGTAAGAGTTGGATTTTCCCCATTTCTCACGCTTTCCAAAGCTGATTCCACAGGAATTGTGTATTGTTTTGCGTTTTTTACACCAGCAATGCGGCGAATTGCATCTGAGTGTCCTTGGCTAACACCTTTTCCCCAGAATGTGTAGTCATTTCCCTTTGGTAAAATTGCGTTTGCGTAAAGACGAGCAAGACTGAACATTCCTGGGTCCCAACCTGCGCTAATCAAAGCTGTTTTTTTGCTTGATTTTGCGGCGCCGTCAACTGCAGCAAAGTGTTCTGGGATTTTTGCGTGAGTGTCGAAACTGTCTACAACATTAAAACATTTTGCATATTCTGGAGTCTGTTTTGGAAGGTCAGTTGCGCTTCCTCCGCAGATAATTAAAACATCAATTTTATCTTGATAACTTAAAATGTCATCAATTTTTACAACAGGAACTCCGCTTGTTAAAAGTTTAACTGAACTTGGGTCTCGGCGAGTAAAAACTGCCACAAGTTCACAGTCTGGATTTTGTTTGATGGCACATTCAACGCCTTTTCCAAGATTTCCGTATCCTAAGATTCCGATTTTCATATTTCCTCCGTCA
The DNA here is from genome assembly GCA_045631425.1 of Treponemataceae bacterium. Lineage (GTDB taxonomy): Bacteria > Spirochaetota > Spirochaetia > Treponematales > Treponemataceae > Treponema_I. Next base: position 4,629 of record JAZQUR010000125.1, read on the forward strand.
AAATTTTCCGAAAAATTTGCAAGTTAGTAGTACTTTTTAGAATTACTAAATAAAAATTACTTTGATAAGAGGATTTTGTCAAGTAGAAAAATGATGTAAGGCTTTTTATCAAGTTAATATTAAAATGATTTAAGAAAAATAGAAAAATCCCAAGGAAAACTTTTAATTAAATCAAGCCAGAAGTGCACAAAAACATTTCTGGCGTTTGCACTGATATATTTGCAGATTTGTAGTCTTTTACATTTCTAGTTACGATTATTGGGATTTCATGATTTTGTGCGGTATAACACTGGATGGCATCTTCAAAATCCGAAAAATCTGAGTTTAACGCGTAATCTATTGTTTTTTCAGAAGAATCAATAACATTAACTAGTAGGCGCAATTTTCGTAATGCTGATTTTGCTTGTTCATTCCCCAGTTGTTTTCGAAGTATGTAAAAAACATTGCAAAAAACTGTTGGAGACGTGAACAAGCGAACTTTATTCATATCTGCAAAGGTAAAAAGCAATGCTGCAAAATGAAAGTGAGGAATCCGCTCTGCAAGCAAATCTAAAATAACATCAGTGTCCACAAAAACTTTATTCATATTTTTGCATTAAATAGTTTTCGTAATCATCTTTTACGTCTAAATCATCATTTATTTTGATGATTCCAGAAAGTTCCTTTACCAAAGGCGAATAAAAATCATTTTTTGGAGATTCTAGATTATTTGCTAAAGTAATGCTGTCAAAAAAGTTTTCTATCAATTTTGAAAGAGAAATCCCTTTTTTGGCAACATATTCTTTTGCTCTTTGGATGGATTCTTCGTTTAACTTTAGTGTAAGTTTTACATCTGATGCCATACGTATAATATAGATTTGATAGTACGTATTGTCAAGTTTTTTTTATGTGATAATCACTTTCCTAGCAACTCAATCTTGTTTTTCAAAGCTTCTTTCATTACGTCTACTAAATTTTTTTCGCCGGAGTAGAGGCAGGTATCGTGTTCGTCTCCAGAAATCACTCCGGTTAAAACGTAGCTAGAATCTGTTATCAATCGGATTTGACCTTTTTCGCACTGGGTTTTGTGGCAAATTGCCCCGTAGACTTCAAAATCATCGGATAAAATTACTACTTTTTTTCCAGCTTCAACTAGTTTTTCTAAATCTTGCACAAAATCCTTCAAAATATTTTGGGGCGCAAAAACGTAAAGACGCTCTTTCGTTTTTTCTAGCATTTCGTGGATTTTTGCCAAAATATTTTTGCCGCCAACAATGGTCATATATCCTTCTGAGGCGATATGCTTTTGCGGCTTGTTTTCCAAAATGATTTTTGCCTTTTCCTCTAACTGAGAAAAACTGTTTTTCAAAAATGTCTCAGTTTCCACAGGAATATATTTTGTGGTTTCCCCTTCCAAAAGATAGAGAACTCCCTTTTCCACAAGACTTTGTAGTGCAGAATACACATTTGACCGAGCGATTCCAGTTTCTTTTGCAACTTCGTATCCTGTCATCTCTCCGTGAGTCAAAAGGGCTACGTAAATTGTGGCTTCTTGTCGTGTGAGATTAAAGGTCATGAGATTTTCTATCAAAAGTGATGATGACATTTGGAAGTTTCCTTTGCTTAGTAGTAGTTTTTAATATTACTAATAGAAGATATATTGATATTTTGCGGTTGTCAATATTTAGTTTTTTTCAAAAATTCCCAAAAATCAGTTTTATTTTAGCCAATGAACAGATTTTTTCAAAGAGTCCACAGTTTTTGTTTCGATAACACAGCGGCAGGAGTTTTCTCGGGCAAGTTTTAGACGGCTTCCCAAATCAATGTTGCCAGTTCCTAGTTCCAAGTGATTTTTCCCGTATTTTGGGGTTTCGCTGTCTGGAAAAGTTCCGTCATGGATATGAAAATGTATGAGCTTTTCTTTATTTTTTAAAATGAAGCTTTCATCAAGATTGCCGATAGCTTCCGAATGTCCAATATCAAAGGTTAAGCCGAAAAAATCTTTTGAAAGCATTTTTGATATGGCAACTTTTTCAAAATCTTTCCATCCATCTGTGTTTTCAATGGAAAGTTTTACGCTGGAAGATTGTGTCCAAGATTTTGCATTTTCTATAAATGTGGTAACTTTTTCTTGGTAAAAATCTGCATATTTTTCAAAGAGAAAAACTTTTTTATCTGGCAAAGTAAAATATACCCCAGAATTCATGTGCAAATTGATAATTGGACAGTCTATTTCTTTGGCGTTTTCTATGAGATTTTTCAATGTTCGCAAATATGCGTGGGAAATCAGTGGATTAAAGTCGGCGAAGGTGAAATTTTCATCTAAATGAATTGTGAAATAAATCCCAAACTCATTTTTTAGTTTTTTTAAATCTTCTAGGAAAAGTTTTACATCATTTTGGGAATTTTCAAAGCCAAGAATTGTACAAATTGGCAAGTTCATGTTGAGTTCCAGAAAATCCAAGCCCAAATCGGAACAAAGTTTTGCATTTTCACGGATTGTATTGATTTCGATTAAAGTGGGCATTCCAAAGTGGATTTTGTATTTGTCTGAAAGTTTACTCATTTTTGAAGTTTACCATGAAAGTGGGGAAAAAACTATGTTGAAAACTCTTAATTTGTTGACTTTATGTTTTATATTAATTAAATTTATCTTAGGGTTATATCGTGAAAAAGAAAGTAGGTTCAAATTTAACAAAATACACTGTTTTTGTATTTATTTTAGTTTTGTTATTGGTGTTGGTTCTTTTTCTTACTAGAAAAAAAGAAATGGTTGCGAAGGCTGATATTTTACCAGTTGTGCGTGTTGCAAAGCCTTCTGTTAGTGATTTGCAAGAGTCAATTACGATAAATGGCTATGTGGAAGCAAATGCCATGATTCCAATTGTGCCTTTTGTTGCTGGTACAATTTTGGAGTATCCTGTGAAAGCCGGTGATTTTGTTGAAAAGGATACGCTCCTTGCAAAAATTGATGACGCACCTTTTACTCAGCAGTTAAAACAAGCTGAAGCGGCTTACTATGTTGCGGAAAACTCTTTCAAACGTGTAGAAGCACTTTATCAAAGCGGTTCTACAACTTTGCAAAATTATGAGTCTGTAAAGGCACAAAGAGATGCAACTAAAGCTCAGTACGATTTAGCAAAACTTCAAGTGGATTATACTTTTGTAAAAGCTTCCGTTTCTGGTACTGTTTTGATGGCAGATTTGGCTGTGGGAAGTGTTGCAAGTCAAACTCAACCTGTAGCAGTTATCGCGGATTTGGGCAATCAAGTTGTGCGTTTAAGTGTGCCTGAAAAATACTACGATTTGTTTTCTCTTGAAAAAGATAATCTTCTTGTGACTGTAACTCGTCCCGCTGAAGAAAATATGTATGATGATGCTAAGACATCTGCCACTATCCAAAATATTGCGCCGTACATTGCGCCTCAGTCAAAAACTTTCCAAGTTGTTTGTCGCATAGATAATCCTGGGGAAAGATTTCGTCCCGGAATGTTTGTGAATGTGTCTGTAATATATAAAAATCACGAAAATGTGGCTGTTTTACCTATGGATACTCGTAAAATTGACGGTTCACTTTATCTTTATCATCCTGAATCAGAAACTGTAGAGTTTGTTCCACCTGCTGAATATCCAACTGATAACAAATATTTTGTGGTTCCAGAGTCGCTAAAAGATTGTTACTTTGTTGTGGATGGTCAGAATTCTTTGTTTGATGGGCAAAAAGTTCGTTTGTTTGAAGATGTGATAGGTGAATATTAATGAAGATTTCTGAATTTTCCATAAAGCACCCTGTTGTAATCACAATGTGTATCATTGTGTTGGCTGTTTTTGGTTTGTATTCTGTAACTTTGATGCCAGCCGAATTTATGGCAGATATTTCTATGCCACAAGCCATCGTTTATACAGTTTATCCTGGGGCAAGTGCTGAAGATGTTGAACAAGATGTTACAAAAATCTTGGAAGATAACTTTGTAACGCTACCAAACTTTAGAGCTGTTGATAGTTCTTCTTACAATTCCATTAGCTGGATTACAATCACTTATGCAGATGGACATGATGTTTACGACCAACTGCAAGAACTTAGAAACAGAATTTCAGAACTTGTAGATCAACTTCCTGATGGAATACAGGGTGAACCAATTGTTGTGGTTGGTGGTATTTCCATGTTGCCGGTAATGGCTTTTTCCGTTGAAGGTGGAAATGACGCTGCTCGTGTTTACGAATACATAAAAAAGGAACTAACTCCACAGCTTACTCAAATTGAAGGTGTTTCTGAAATCCAAGTTGTTGGAGAAAAAGAACTTCAAATTGATATAAAAATTGATGTAGAAGCTCTTACATCAAAAGGAATTTCTGTATCAACTGTTTATCAAATCTTAAACTACGGAAACGTATCTTTGCCTTTGGGAAATGCAACTTATCAGGATAAATCTATCCAAGTTCGATATGCTGGTGGATTTAATTCTGTGGAGGATATTGAAAATCTTCCTGTTGGAGTTGCAGATGAAACAAATATTATCCGTATAAAAGATATTGCAAAAGTTTCTTTAACTTATCCAAAAGAGGATTATTACATCACAGATGGTGAAAATCCTTTGATGATTGTTAACGTTACAAAGCGTGCTGATGGAAACTCGCTGAAAATCATTAAAGAAGTAAAGAAAGTTCTGGAAAAGAACAAGGAAGAAACTGGTAATGCCATTGATTTTCATATAATCGCTGATGATAGTAAGCAAATTATTACATCCCTAAAAACTGTTATTGAATCTGGGGTTTTGGGAGTTGTTTTTGCAGTTTTAGTTATTTTGCTTTTTTTAGCAGACTGGCGGGCAACTCTTACAATCTCCTTATCAATCCCCTTGTGTATTTTGTTTTCTCTAATCGGGTTGAAGGTTTTTAATCTTTCTATAAACTTGATGAGTTTATCTGGGCTTGTTATCTCTCTTGGTATGGTTGTGGACGCTTCATCTGTTATGCTAGACCAGATTTACAGGTATTATGCAAAGCGAAATCCTGCTGGCGAACTTGAATACACTGTAAATCAGTCTATAAACAAAGGCTGGGGCGAAGTTGCAGCATCTATTTTGGCTAGTGCCGCTACAACTATTGTTGTTTTCTTACCAATTTCTATGCTAACTGGGCTTATCGGAAATGTTTTAAGAACTGTTTCTATCACAATTATCATGGCGATTTTTGCTTCTTTCCTTGTGGCAATTATTATCGTTCCATATTTGTTGAAATTGTTGCTAAAAGATAGTGGTCCAACTGAAAGAACTAAAAAACGAAAGTTTGATATTATAATGGATAAAATCGAAGCCGCTTACAAAAAATTGCTTTCGGTTTCCTTGAAAAATAAACCAATTATTATTATTTCTGCTGTTTTCCTTTTAATTCTTTCTGGGTTAGTTGCTCTTCGACTTGGAATTGCTTTTATCCCATCAACTGATTCAAGTGAATTTTATGTTTCTGTGGATTTCCCAATTGGAACTAAACTTGAAAAAACTGCCGAAAAGATGGAAATTGCAGAAGAATTGATGTTTCAGTATATCCCGGAAATAGAAAATGTGGTTTTTTATGTGGGACAAAGTAACTCAAAAGGTATAGCGACACAATCTGTTCCAGAATGTGCTTATGCTCACGTGATTTTGGTTTCTGTGGCTGAGCGGGACCGAAGTGTTCACGAAATAATGCTACAAATTCAAGAGATTTTGGACACTGTACTTCCAGACGGGATTGTTTCTGTGCAAAATGGTGGATTTGATAAACTTGTTGGCTATGCTTCTGGTGGTGGTGGCTACGGGTTAACTTTGATTTCTGAGAATTTGGACTTGTTGTACGAAACTGCAAGTAATTTGAAAAGTCATTTGGAAAAGCATCCTCATGTTGTAACTGCAAAACTTGATACAGATTTTGACACAAGCACAATGATTATTGATATGAGCCAAGAATATTTAAGTTCTCTTGGAATATCAAGTTATGAAGCGGGATTAACAGCTGCAATTCTCTTTCAGGGAATGGATGCTGGACGATACAAGGATATAGAATCTGGCAACCGATTTAATATTCACTTATCATCAGATATTTTGGACAAGGATATTACACCTGATTCCATTTCCAATTTGCACATTATCACAAGTGCTGGAACAGATGTTTCCTTTGCTAGTTTATCTGACATCAAAGTTGAAAAATCTGTTTCCCAGATAAATCACTCTGATAGAGCGAAGACAATTACTGTTAGCGCCGCTTTGGTAAGCGAAAACACAGCAGAAGTTTCTAGCTATGTAAACGAATATTTGGCTGAAAATCCTTTGCCAAATGGTGTGTCTAGTAAAGCCGGGGGAATTGTTGCACTTATCGGAGATATGATTGGACCGATGGCCGTGGCTATGGTTATTGCGGTTTTCCTTGTTTACACTGTAATGGTTTTGCAGTTTGAACGCTTTAAGCAGCCATTCTTGATTATGGGCTCTATTCCTTTCTGTTTTATTGGAGCTGTTATCGGTTTGTTGGTTTTCGGCTCAACTGTAAATATGCTTTCTTTGTTAGGATTGATAACTTTATCAGGTATTGTTGTAAATAACGGTATTATTCTGGTGGATTACATAAATCAATTAAGAAAGCAAAGGCGGGAAGAAATCGCTCGGGAAAGGGGAACTCAAAACCGTGACGGGGAATGGGAAATTGTTCTTTCTGAACAAGAGGAAAATGATTTAACTCGTCAGTGTATTTTGGACGGGGCATCTTCTCGTTTGCGTCCAATTTTGATAACAACTTTGACCACACTTTTAGGTGATATTCCTATGGCTATCTCAAAAGGTGAAGGTGCTGAAATCTATGCGCCAATGGGACAAGTTATTATTGGTGGATTGTTATCATCAACTTTGATTACTTTGGTGATTATTCCTGTTCTTTATGAAATTATGGAAAAAAAGAAAAAAGCAAAGAAATCAATTTAGTAAATTAATATCAGACTGATTTGGAGGTTTTTATGAATAAAAAATATTTTGGAAAAGGATTTTTATCTGCACTAGTTTTCTTATTAATTTTATCTTTAACTAGTTGTTATTCAATTTTTCAAGGCGGTGCTAGTGGGGTAGTTGTTGATGGTGAATCTACCACATCTCCAAAATCTGGAATCGCCAATGTTGACGTTTACGCTTACACATCAGAAAGTGCAAGAAACTCAGATTTCTCATCTTGGGTTGATGGAGAAGACTTTTCCCCAAGTGCAAGTTACTACGGACATACAACTACAAACACTGATGGCGCTTTTTCATTGAGCAAATTACTTTGGAAAAGCAATAAACCAGCTTTTGGTAGAGATGGGGATGTTACAAAAATCTATTTGCTTTTTTATCACGAAAATTATGGATTAACAAAAGGTGATTCCTTAATCGTTTCTGATTCTATGAGCAATACTGTTTATCAAGAATTGGTAAAAACAAAAATCGTAACAAATCTGATTATCTCTTGTGTGGACGTGGCTTCAAACCAAAATACAGCAACTCCAGTTTACGTTTCTGTATCTGTTCCTCAAAGCACAGAGGCAAATCCATCTCGCTGTGATAGAACATTTTCTACTGTGATTACAGGTTCTGGGCGTTTGCAAGTTTCTTATCCACGTTATAAAAATGCAGCAGACAAAACAAATGGTGTTGAAAATTTACCAGAAGTGTCTGTGAAATATTATCAAAATGCCCAAGAAGAAACCTGGAAAGCTTGTTTTAATAATGATAGTACTCAAAACTTCGCTTTTAGAGATACAAAATCTTCTGGAATTGATATGGAAATCAGAAGCGGCGAATACAGTATTTCTTTATACGGAAAAGCTGTAAAACTAAATATGCCAGTGATTTCTGGTCAGTTGTCAACTAAAGAAGATGGACAAGTTATTTCTATGATGGCTTCTACCAATGGAACTGATTTTGACATTGATTGTGGAGAAGTTACCACAGATGTACAGTTTGTTGGAGACAATGAACGACACGGAGTTTTTTCTGGACTTGGACAAGGTATCACATGGACAGATACAGAATACACTGAAAAATATGCCACAACTTCTGTAAAAATCCTTGTAAATGGTGCAGAAAAGAAAACTCTAGAAGTGAGAAGTAATCAGTCAAATTACACTGTGCAACTTTAGAGGATAAAACTTCCTATGAAAATGAAAAAAACTTTCGTGATTTTTTTTATATTAATATTTGCTCTAAATAGTTCTTTGGTATTTTCAGAAGAATCCCAAAATCCAGTGTATACTTATGATGATTTGGTTTTCCAGTTAAGCAAAAACAATCTTGAATTGCAAAACCTTCAAGAAGAATACTTTAGAAGCACTTTGGATGTAAAAGATGCAAAAGCTAGTCGTGGACCAACAGTTGATTTGCAACTTAGCGGAACATACATGACAAACGCTTTAGAAGATCCCATTTATCTAAACTTAAGCGAAGTTGTGGATTCTATTCAGTGGCCAACTGGCACAAAGCCAACACTAGATTCCCAGTATGTACAGATTTATGAAGGCATGGAAAACACTTTGTACAACATTGAGTTTGCTGTTTTGCAACCTTTGTTTACTTGGGGCAAAATCAACAAAGCTGTAAAATTATACAAAGAACTTTCTGATGTAAAAGGCTTGCAACTAATTTCAACACAAAATCAGTTAGAAGCAGAGTTGAAAATCCGTTTAGCAACCTTGAATTACTTATATTCTATTATCGATTTGATAGAAGAATCTGATGCCCTAACAAAACGCCTTGTAGAGTTTAGCGAAAAAGCCGAAGAATCTGGAATGATGATAGCCCAAGATGTTTTGGAAGCAAAAGTTCAAGCAAAACAACTGGAAATTACAAAATACGAATTATCAGAAGAAATAAAAAATCAACTTTTGGAAATAGAACGACTTACTGGGCTTAAAAATCTTTCCAAAGAAAACCTTGATTTTCAAATTGATAACGAAGAAATCCAGCAAATAATGAATTCTAACCGAGAAGAAATCCTTGCAAAGGCAACTTCTTTGGACCAAGAAAACATAAAAATGCTAAATCAAGTTGAGCGCATAAACTCTTTGGCAGAACAAATTGCAAAAGACTCTGTAAACTGGAAACCTGATATTGCACTTCAGATTTCAGGCTCTTATGGTGGCTCTCGTGTTCCACTGATTGAGCAAAACTGGCTTTTAAAAGATGATTTTTCGTTTAATCTTTCAGTTGGTGTAAAAGCTACAGTTTGGGACGGCGGAAAAAAACTTCGAGATGTTTCACGAAAAGTCAGCGAAACAAAAACTGCAAAAATCAACACAGAGGATGCAAAACAAACTATTTCCCAAACTCTAAATTCTCAGTGGATTACAATTGATTTGTGCAATTTAAAAATTGATTATCAAGATTTGAAAATACAATCTCTAGAGTCAAAAATCAAATTGAAAGAAATTGAGTTTGAAACTGGATATAGTTCTGAAGCTGATGTTTTGACTGTAAAAATCCAATGTTTAACCGAAAAAATCGGCAAAATCCAAGAAATGATGAACAGAGATATTGCTTGTATGACAATATCCCTGCTAACAAAATAGAATTATTTCATTGATAAAATGCTTCGTTTGTAGACTGTATTGGCTAAAATACAAATGGCCATGTAGTATAATCCCAAGGAAATAAAAGAAATTACTTGATTTCCGAAACCAGCAAGCCCTACGCCAAGCAAAATGTCTGAAATCAAAAATAGGAATGAGCCAACTTTTACCATATTTGTCATTCCCAAAGACGAAATAGCCATAAACAATACAACGAAGCAGTATATCAAAATAGGATAGAAATTATTTCCGAGGGAATCTCTAAAAAACGTTAGGATTACAAGGGCTACAACAAGTGATATTAAGTAGACCATCAACTGGGCTTTTGAGAATTTCCCGATTTTTACGTAAACAAATGACATTAGCAAGTTTGCGATAAAAAATGCGATAACTCCTGCCATAAAATTTATTCTGATTAAAATATCCCCCACAAGATAAATAAACAAAACCAACGAAAATCCCGTATTGAAAAAATCTGTTCGCTTAGATGTGGCATAAACTGCTAGTCCAAAAGGAATTGCTGATGTAATGCCCTTTACTATGGTGATTGGAATATTCCAAGAAGGCAAAAAAATGTCCATTGATTTTAATATCAAAAATAAAATCAAAACTCCAACAAAAGCAATCCCATTAATTGGCAAATGTCTTTTTTCATAAATCATGATAACCTCTCCTGATAAAAAGTTTGTAATTCAAACTTTGGATTTTATAGTTATAAATTAATATCAATTTGCGTATTTATCAAATTAAATAAAATATTATGCGTTTCCCCATAAAAAAATTCGTAAAATTCCAAAAATGATATATAATCATAAGTATGAAACTAAACGAAATAAAAGACTTGCTAAAGCTTACCTCAGTTCATAGTGATTACAGCGATTGTGATGTAAAAACTGCTTACACATCAGATTTGCTAAGTGATGTTATGGGAAATGCCCCGGAGGAATGCGTTATTATCACAATTCAAGCCCACAAAAACACTTTGGCTGTGGCAACGCTGAAAGACAGTCCCGCAATCATCATTTGCAACAGTCGTCCTGTCCCAGAGGATTTTCTTGAGGCTGCAAAATCAGAAGGCGTTGCTATCTTTGTTACGGATAAAAATCAGTTTCAAGTTTCTGGAGAGCTTTATCATCTCCTAAATCAGTGATTTTAGTTGGTTATGGCAGAAAATCAAAATATCAAAACATACAAAGCGGATTTTCACATTCATTCATGTCTTTCTCCTTGTGGGGATTTGTTTATGTCTCCTAGGGTTATCGCTGAAGAACTTTCCAAACGTGATATAAAGATTGCAGCCCTTACTGACCACAACACAAGCCTAAATTGTCCCGCTTTCAAAATCGCTTGTGAAAAACTTGGGATTTTTCCCCTTTTCGGCATGGAGATTCAATCCATGGAAGAGCTCCACTTGCTTTGCCTTTTTGAAGATTTGCAAGTTGCCATGGATTTTAGCCAAGAGATTTACGAGATTTTGCCAAATATCAAAAATATCCCAGAAAAAACTGGAGATCAAGTTTACGTCAATGAGGATGATGAGATTCTTGGAGAGCTTGATAAATATTTAATAATGTCAGTGCCTCTATCAATAGAAGAAATCGAAGGAAAAGTTCACCAACTTGGGGGCTTGTTTATACCTGCTCATGTGGATCGTCCGGCTTTTTCCATGTTTAGTCAACTTGGTTACGTTCCAAAAGGCAACTATGATGCTCTAGAAGTTACCCGTATTCCTCCAATGGTACAAAATCCTCTTATAAATGAACTAGAACCTTTGGAAGTCTACTCTTATCCTTTGATAACAAACAGCGACGCCCATTTTGAAGAACATATTGGGCGCCGAACCACAACTTTAGAAATCCAAGGGGAGATTTCCTTCGATTCAATAAAAAGGGCGTTAAAAAAATCACCTTGAAAAAAAAGTGATATGCGTGTATATTTTTCATTATGACTGATAAAGAATTCTCAGTTCTTGCATTACTTGACTTGGACTTAAAAGGACACAACTCTCTCAATCTTCGATGTACACATGGGCGTAGAGGTCTTGTTAGAGAAATAACAATTCCTGATATAAATCGTCCGGGGCTTGCTTTATCAGGATTTTTTGAAAATTTTGCTTTTAAAAGAGTTCAAGTTTTCGGTCGTGGTGAAGTTGCTTATCTAAATCGCTTGATTCACGAAGGAAACACAGACTCAATTCATCAACTTTTAAGCTATCCAATTCCATGTTGTATTTTTACTCATAGTCTTGAAGTTCCAGAAGATTTTTGCAAACTTGCAGAAGAATCTGGTTGCCCAATTTTGACTACTGATCTTGAATCAACTGAATTTTCAACTAGACTTTTGCGTTTATTCTCAAATATTTTTGCACCAAAGCGAACAATGCACGGAGTTTTGGTAGAAGTTTACGGCGTTGGAATCCTTTTAACAGGTGATTCTGGTGTTGGTAAAAGTGAAACTGCTCTCGAACTTATTGAACGTGGCCATCGTCTTGTGGCAGATGATATCGTAGAACTTCGCTGTGTAAACGGTAACTCTCTTTTAGGGCGGGGTGCAAATCGCATTATCAGTCACCACATGGAAATTCGCGGTCTTGGTATTATCAATATTGAGCAACTTTACGGTGTCGGTGCAATCTTGGAGCAAAAAGAAGTTCAACTTGTGGTAAAACTTGAAGAATGGGATACAAACAAGGTTTATGACCGCCTTGGAACAAATCAAAAAACAATCGAACTTCTTGGAGTAAATGTTCCGCTTTTGGAAATTCCTGTAAAACCAGGTCGAAATATTCCTATCATCGTGGAAACTGCTTCTATGAACGAACGAGCAAAATCTATGGGATATAATTCTGCAAGAGATTTTAATCAAAATGTGCTAAAATGGATTGAAGATGGTGCTGCCAAAACTGCGTATTACAGTGGTGACGACACTTATTAATAAATATCATTCTAGAAAATACAAATAACCAATAGGAGATAACTTTATGGCATCAGCACATAAAATGGTAACTGTTAAAAACAGAGCTGGTATTCATGCAAGACCTGCAGCTTTGATTGCTCAAACTGCAAACAAATTTGCCTCTGAAGTTTTAATCGAAAAAAACGATTCAACTGTAATTAATGCAAAATCAATTATGGGTGTAATCACAATGGCAGCAGGTTACAACACTGTTCTAACTGTAAAAGCAGAAGGAAGTGATGCTGAAGATGCTGTAAATGCAATCTACAATCTTTTTGAAAACAAATTCGAAGAAGAATAAAATTATGGGGGAGGAAAACCCATTTTTTTCGATAAAACGAGTTTTCCTCCCCCAAACCCCTTCCTTTCCCAAAAGAACGACCAAAGGGCTGCCGCTCGACGGAATCCCCTTATTTTTATAATAAAATATATTTTAGAGCTTCCTAAAAATGCCAAAAATCCCTTTTTATCACTTGTATTTATGTATAGTATACAGTAGTATGTATGTTAACTATGAAAGAATTAACCGCTAGACAACAACAAGTATTACTTTTTATTCAAGATTTTACAGAAGAAAATGTCTGTCCACCTTCAGTTCGTGAAATCGCGGAACATTTTTCTATTTCTATCAAAGCAATACAAGATCATATTGCGGCTTTGCGAAAAAAAGGATATTTATCTCAATCTGAAAAGCGCTCTCGTTCTTTGCGAGTACTAAAAGATACACGTTCTGAAAGCAAAAAAACATCTTTCGTGGATATTCCACTTATTGGTACAATCGCAGCTGGAAAGCCTCTTTTTTGCGATGAAAACTACGAAAACACAATTCAACTTTCACAAGATTTCGTGAAAGATGGTCAAAAATATTTTGCTTTGCACGTTCGCGGTCAAAGTATGAAGGATGCAGGAATTCTAGACGGTGATATTGCCATTATCAGACAATGCAATACTGCTTCTGATGGGGAAATTGTTGTTGCTCTAATCGACGATTCTGTAACTTTAAAACGCTTTTTCAAAGAAGCAACTCGCATCCGACTACAACCAGAAAATCCTGAGTTTAAGCCAATTTATAGCCAAGATGTTCAAATTCTTGGAATTCTTTCAAATATTCTTCGTTCATATTAGTTGAGAAAAAAATGATTCCAGTATATTTATTTCTTGGTCCTGAATTTGGGCTTAGAAACGAAGCCATCGAAAAGCAAAAAATCGACGCAGAAAAAAAGTTTGGAACTCTCGACTATCACCTTTTGTATGCCCAAGACGTTTCTCTTGGGGACGTGTTGTCTATTCTTCAGGGTGGCTCACTTTTTGCAAATGCACGATTTGTGGTTCTCCGAAATGCTGAACTTATCAAAAACAAAGATGATATTGAACTTTTACGAAATTGGATTGACGGCTTAAAATCCCAAAAATATGATGATGTATTCCTCTTTTTAGTTAGCGACGAAACCTCTGTGGATAAAAAGCTTGAAAATCTTATTCCAAAGGATAATAAGCAAGTTTTTTGGGAAATGTTTGAAAATCGCAAAGAAGAATGGCTTACAAGTTTTTTCGCAAAAAACGGTTACAAAATCCATGAAGATGCAGTTGCTGCTATTTTGGAGATGATTGAAAACAATACAGAAGCTTTGCGAAATGAATGTTCAAGATTTTTCTTGTGTTTTGAAAAAAATCATCTTATCACTGAGGACGATGTAGAGCAAATTTTGGCTCATAATCGGGAAGAATCACCTTTTACACTTTTTAACGCTATCTCAGATTACGTAAAACCTGCTTCCGCTCGTTTTGAAAGTGCACTATCAATTTTGCGAAAAATCAGAAACTCCAAAGAGTCAAATGGTGTTCAATTTATTGCTGGGTTAACTTGGTGTTTTAGAAAGCTAAAATTATGGCAAGAAGTAAACGGTGACGGTAGCCTAGGTGAGTTTGATTTGAAAAAACATGGCTTTTCATCAAAGAAAATGCAAACTCAATACAAAAATGCTGCTCGGATTTGGGATTATAGAGAAACTAACAAAATTTTAGCGATTTTGGCAGACACTGATATTCAGATTAGACAGTTAGGCACAAACACAGAAGACAATCTTCTTGAATTAATGATTTATTCAATTATCATTAAAAAAGGGGAGATAGAAAAAAACTTCATGTAATTTGAAGTGATAAAATTATTCTTGTGGGATTTCTATAGAAGAAAGAAGTTCTTTTAGTTTTATTAATTCTTCTGTTGAAAGGGTAACACCTTTGCCCATTTTCTTTGAATCTGGGGACCAACTTCGAATATCATACTTCGGAGGACGTCCACCCCAAGAAATAAGCTTTAAATCTGTGGTCCAACCTGCTTTGCTTGTAGAGATTGTACCAAGTGTTTCAACAATTTCAAAAGAAAAGTCTGAATCATTAAATGCCATAAAATCTCCTTAAAATTTGAGATAATTTTTCTGTCTATCTAAATTATACAAGTACTTTGAAAAAATTGCAAAAATCTTTCTATATATGATTTTAAAAGTTGAAAGTTGAAAAAAAATCGTGTAAAGTATATAAAGACGTTGTTTTGGATATAAATACGTATTTTGGAGGAAATATGAAAAAAAGATATTTCTGGTTATCAATCTTGTGTATGATTTGTATGATTTTTGCATCATGTAGTTCTACACCAGAAGAAACACCAGTTGAACCTGAAGTTGTTGCTCCTGTTGAGCCAACACCAGAAGAAATCCCTGAGGAAATTCCTGTTGAAGATTTCTCTGAACAAAATATTGCTCTTCGTGATGCTGTTTATTCTGCTCGTGATGCAGCAATTAGTGCTGGGGCTTTAGAAGTTTTCCCAGAAGAATTTTTAGCTATTGATGCATTAGCTGCTTCTATCGATGCAACTTTCGAAGAAGACAAAGGAACAGCTGAATATACAACAAAAGCTCAAAATCTTTTGGACATGTACAAATGTTTTGAAAATCTTACATTAGCTGCAAAAGCTCAAGAACGTATTGATGAACTTGATTTAGCTCAATACGCACCAGAAGACTATGAAAAAGCAAATGCACTTGCTGATGAATTTGGAACTATTGAATCATTTGATAATATCAATGGTGCATATTTCTTAGAAAAATCTGAAGAAATGCTAGCATTGTACAATTCAGTACTTACAAAAGCTTTTAAGACATTATCAAACGAAGCAAGAGCAAATCTTCTATCAACAAAAAAACTAGCTGATGAAATTAAATCATCTGTTGCTGCAAAAGAAGAATACAACGCTGCAAACGATTTGATGATTAATGCAGATGCCTGTGCTTCTCGTATGGATTGGGAAGGTGCTTACAACGGTTATCTAGATGCTGATTCTGAAATGCAAAAAGTTTACGAACTTGTTTCTGAAAAACGTGCTGCTGCTGAAACAGCTATGGCTGAAGCAAAAGCTCGTGCAGAAGCTGCTATCGCTCACGCTTTAGAAGCTGATGAAATCGCACCAATTACAGAAGAAGGAGATGCTGAATAATGAAAAAATCAATTTTATCTGTATTTGTTTTATTAACTCTTGTTGCTTCTGTATTTTCTGCTAGTTACACAAATAACCCATATCAAAAATTGGCAGATGATTACAACAAAAAAGCACAAGTTGCTTTTGATGGCGGTGAATACGATTTAGCTGTTGAATATTCTTTGCTAGCAGCTGAAAACTCAAAGCTTTCTGAAGAATATGTAAACACAATGATTGCAAAATCTGATGCTGCAAAACAAATTGCTTATGCACAAAATCAACTTGCTTGGGCTGAAAAAGTTCACGGAGATATTTATTATCCAATGACATATACAGCTGGTAAAGCTGCATTAGAAGCTGCACTTCTTGCTTTTGATAAAGAAGATTATGCAAGTGCAAAAGTTTTTGCAAAAGAAGCATTAAATTATCTTGCTGAAATCAAAGAAGTTACACCACTTCCACAATATTATGTTGTAAAACCATGGGCTGAATCTAAAGATTGTTATTGGAATATTTCTGGTCGTCCTTACGTTTACAACAACCCAACACTTTGGGAAAACTTGTATCAAGCAAATAAGGACCAAATGAAAGATCCTTCAAATCCTGATTTGATTTATCCTGGTATGAAAATGGAAATTCCAAGTATCACAGGTGAATACAGAGAAGGTGTATACGACAGCAAAAAATCTTATGATGCATACGGTACAACAAAATAGTATCTAATCACATTATTTTGCTGATGAAGAGGGCTACCAGTTTTGGTAGCTCTTTTTTTGTGTAAAAATGATTTTATCAATTTGGAAATGAAAAGTTGGTTTGGGCAAAAAAAATCTCCCAATTTCTGGGAGATTATACCGGCTAAGAGACTTGAACTCTTACACCCGCGAGAGCAGCAGATTTTGAGTCTGCCGTGTCTACCATTCCACCAAGCCGGCTTAATGTTTAATTATTCTATGTTTTTATGGCGTAATTGTCAACTAGTAAACGGGGTTTGTTTAAGATATTTTTAAAAGATTCTGAACAATAGTTGAAAAATATCGCTTTTTTCTATTGCCGAAGTTGAAAAATATTAGTAAATTTATATAAGTAAATTTGGAAGTTCTGTCTTAATTCTTTGAACTTCTTTTAAATAATAGGCATAATTAAGGAGAAATCTATAAAAATGGCAAAACAATTGCTTTTTAATGAAGACGCACGTAAAAAAATGCTTTCAGGCGTTGAACAAATTTCTAAAGCTGTAAAAGTTACATTGGGACCAAAAGGTCGTCTTGTAATGTTAGACAAAAAATTTGGTGCACCTACAATTACAAAAGACGGTGTATCTGTTGCAAAAGAAGTAGAACTTGAAGATCCATTTGAAAACATGGGAGCTCAACTTTTAAAAGAAGTTGCAGCAAAAACAAATGATGTTGCTGGTGACGGTACAACAACTGCTACAGTTCTTGCTTATTCAATGGTAAGAGAAGGTCTAAAAGCTGTTGCAGCTGGAATGACTCCAATCGAACTAAAACGCGGTATGGATAAAGCTGTTGCTTTGGCTGTAGAAGAAATCAAAAAGAATTCAAAAGCAGTAAAATGTGGCGATGATGTAAAACACGTTGCAACAATTTCTGCAAACAACGATTCTGAACTAGGTGGAATCTTAGCAACTGCATTTGAAAAAGTTGGTAAAGACGGCGTTATCACTGTTGAAGAATCAAAAACTATGGAAACAACTACAGACTTTGTAGAAGGTATGCAATTTGACCGTGGTTATATTTCTTCTTATTTCGTAACAGACCGCGACAGAATGGAAACAGTTTACAACGAGCCATTTATCCTTATCCACGATAAAAAAATCTCTAACATGAAGGATTTACTTCCTTTACTAGAAAAAGTTGCTCAAACTGGCAAAGCTCTTGTTATCATCTGTGAAGATATGGACGGTGAAGCTCTAGCAACTTTGATTGTAAACAGTCTACGTGGAACTCTAAAAACTGTTGCAGTAAAAGCTCCTGGATTTGGTGATAGAAGAAAGGCAATGCTAGAAGATATTGCTATCCTAACTGGCGGAACTGTAATTACAGAAGATTTAGGATTTAAACTTGAAACTGCTGAACTAGAACATCTTGGTACAGCAAAATCTGTAAAAATCGACAAAGACAACACAACAATTGTTGATGGTGCAGGTAATCCAAAAGCTATCAAAGACAGAGTTGCAGAAATCAAAAAACAAATTGAAGGTGCATCTTCTGAATATGACAAAGAAAAACTAAAAGAACGTCTTGCAAAACTTTCTGGTGGTGTTGCAGTTATCAATATTGGTGCAGCTACAGAAGTTGAAATGAAAGAAAAGAAACATCGTGTAGAAGATACTTTGGCTGCAACTCGCGCTGCTCTAGAAGAAGGTATCGTTTCTGGTGGTGGTCTTGCTCTTATCGAAGCCTCTCTTGCTCTAGAAAAAGCTGATGTTGAACTAACTGACGATGAAAAAGTTGGTTTCAAAATCGTTAAACGTGCTCTAGAAGAACCAATTCGCCAAATCGCTGAAAATGCAGGTGTTGATGGTGCTGTTGTTGCTGATAAAGCAAAAACAAGCAAAAAAGGCACAGGTTTTGATGCTTACGCAATGGAATGGAAAGACATGATGGAAGCTGGTATTATCGACCCAGCAAAAGTAACTCGCACAGCTCTACAAAACGCTGCTTCTATTGCAAGTTTACTTCTAACAACAGAATGTGCAATCACAGATATCCCAGAAAAGAACCCAATGCCAGCTATGCCAGCAGGTGATATGGGCGGCATGGGCGGAATGTATTAACAGTTTATACTGCGTATAAACTGTTAACAAAAACGAGTCAATGGTTTACGCTTGATCGTCTAATAATACAAAGCCAGTTTTCAGTTTGTGCTGAAATCTGGCTTTTTTTGTCTTTAAAACAAAAAAAAAGCACTTGCAAGAAGGAGTACTTGCAAGTGCAAAAAATGATAAAACTAAGTTGCTTTTTTTCACTAGTTCAGTAGGAGGATTAAACTAGTTAAAAAGATTTCAATTAATTAACCAATAATCGCTTTTACTTTTACAGTTGTTGCTCCGTTATTAGCTTTTACAACGTTGCCACATACTGTACCGTTTTCAGCTGTAAGAACAACTTTTCCTGTGTTACAGTTGTTTTCAACTTCAATTTGGTATTCAACGCCACGGAAAACACGAGTCATTGTTGCAGTTTTTATGTGTTCTGGTAATCTAGGTTCCACAACTAAACCGTCATAACTTGGTCGTAATCCACACAAATATTGAGAGAGTGTTACAAAGTTCCAAGCTGCAGTTCCTGTGAGCCAAGAGTTTTTGCCTTCGCCTTCACGACGAGCTTCTTTGCCAGCAACCATTTGACAATATACGTAAGGTTCAACTCTGTGAACTTCAGAAATATCTTCGATATATGCAGGTGCAAACTTCTTGTAGTGCTCAAAAGCATCTTGTGGACGCCCATTTACAACTTCACCAATGATAACCCATGGATTGTTGTGACAGAAAATACCACCATTTTCTTTATATCCTGGTGGATAAGAAGAAACTTCCCCAAGTTCTACATGATATTCTTGATATGCTGGCCATAAAATTACGATACCGTATTTTGAATCCAAATATTTTTTTACACTGTCCAAAGATTTTTCTGGGTAACCCTTATCTTTTCCGATTTGAGCCATTGTTCCAAATCCCTGTGTCTCGATAAAGATTTTACCGTTTTCACATTCCTTAGAACCGATTTTGTTACCAAAATCGTCATAAGCTCTAAGATACCAGTCTCCGTCCCAACCAACTGTACAAATTGCTTCTTCCATTTTTGCACAAATTTCTTCAGCGCGTTTAGCTTCTGCTTCATCACCCATTAAGCGACACATTGCAGCGTAATCTGGTGTTACGTACACAAACATTTGAGCAATCATTACAGATTCTGCGTTTTTGCCTTCTTTGTTTGTACAAGTTTGGAAAGAATCGTTTGGATTTGTAGAGAAACAGTTTAAGTTCAAACAGTCGTTCCAGTCTGCACGTCCAATCAAAGGAATACCGTGGGGTCCTAGGTGATTTGGAATATAGTTGTAAGAACGACGTAGGTGTTCAAACATTGTTGCTTTATTTGTTTCGGAATTATCAAATGGAACGTCAACTTTCAAGAAATCAACATCTCCAGTTTCACGAATGTAATTTCCAACACCAAGAACTAGCCATAGTGGATCGTCGTTGAAGTTAGAACCAATATCAGCATTTCCACGTTTTGTTAGAGGTTGGAATTGGTGATATGCAGATCCGTCTTCAAATTGTGTTGCTGCAACGTCATACAAACGTTCACGGATTCTTTCTTTTGGAAGTTGGTGAGCAGCTCCAAGCATATCCTGACTTGTATCACGGAAACCAAGACCACGACCAATTCCACTTTCAAAGTAAGAAGCAGAACGAGCAAAGTTGTATGTAACAACACATTGATATTGATTCCAAACTGCCATACGGTTAAGTTTTTCGTCTTCTGTTTTTAGTGTGAAGTGAGATAGTGTTTCATCCCAGAATGCTTTTAACTCAGCCAATGCTTTTTCAACTTTTTCTTTAGAATCATATTTTCCTTGAAGTGCATAAGCTTTTTCTTTGTTGATAACGCCACTTGCTGTGTTTGTGCGAAGTAATCCAGCTGCTAGAGCTTTTTTCTTTTCTGATTCGTTTAGGAATTTTTTATCATCATCCATTTCGATGTAGCCAAGCACGAATATAAATGTTTTTTCTTCACCAGCTTTTAATGAAACTTCTAGTCGGTGAGACGCAATCGGTGACCATCCGTCTGCAACAGAGTTTCCAGATTTTCCTTCAACTACAGTTTTTGGTGCAGAAATAGAGTTGTACAAACCTAAGAAAGTTTCCCGGTCGGTATCAAATCCGTCGATTTTTTCATTACAAGAATAGAAAGCAAAGTGATTTCTGCGTTCACGATATTCTGTTTTGTGATAAATTGCGCTACCTTCAATTTCGACTTCACCAGTAGAGAAGTTCCTTTGGAAGTTTTGGCAGTCATCTGATGCGTTGTACAAACACCATTCAACAAAAGAAACAAGACTGATATTTTTATCGTCTTTTCCTTCGTTTTTTAGCGTAATCATTTCAATTTCAGCATTATCTGTATTTGGAACAAAGTATAATGCTTCAGCTTTTATACCATCTTTTTTTGCTGTGAACTTTGAATAACCAAATCCGTGTCGACATTCATAGAAGTCAAGTTTTGTTTGACATGGTTGCCAACCAGGATTCCAGATTGTATCCCCATCTTTAATAAAGAAATAGTGACCGTTATTATCAAGTGGCATATCATTGTAGCGGTACCGAGTTAGACGACGTAAACGTGCGTCTGTATAGAAAGAATATCCACCAGTTGTATTAGAAATCAAAGAAAAGAATTTTTGGCTTCCCAAGTAGTTAATCCATGGATATGGAGTTTGAGGAGTTTCTATAACGTATTCTCTTTTGGAATCATCAAAATGACCAAATTTCATAGGATTGTCCTTTTTTATGTGGTAAAACTTTATATAAGTTTAGTTAGTTGATTGAAAAAATCAATTAACTAAAAAAAATAGTACCACATTAGAAGAAACCTGTCAAACTTACTTTACCGGTTTAATAAAAGAAATTTTAGCTTTTTTGAAAATATTGATAAAAGAAAATTTTATGAATTATGTTGATTAACAAAATGAAAAGGAAAAGGGACCGACAAAATAAAGTAAGGCAAAAATAAACAGTTTTTTTTATCAGTCCCGATTCTAGAAGGATAAAAAGCTCATTATTTAACTTGAAAAAATGGAAAACCAAAAAATCAACTAAATATAAATTTATTTTAACGCAGGTTTTGAAAAAAACAAAATTAAAAATACATTTTTAGGAGATTTTTTACACTTTCTGCGTTTGGTTCAATGGATTTTTTATTATTTTCCTTTTCATAAAGAGGTTTTAGTGATTCGGGAAGCTCAACAGATTTTCCAAG
The DNA here is from genome assembly GCA_045631425.1 of Treponemataceae bacterium. Lineage (GTDB taxonomy): Bacteria > Spirochaetota > Spirochaetia > Treponematales > Treponemataceae > Treponema_I. The sequence continues at coordinate 26,611 of JAZQUR010000125.1, forward strand.
AATATTTTTTATCTTTGCTTCTGATAATCCTGGATGATTTCTTGTTATTAAAACAACACAACCATCTTGTTCTATCAAAGTTTCTTTTTGATTTAATGTGGCTGCATATGCAATGCTACTTTGCATATCAAGGAAATATCCGTATTTGTCGTAAGCATCTTTACAGGCGGCAACCTTGTCTTTTTCTGTAACAACTGATGGATAAACTAAACCTTTTAGCATAAGTGAATTTGCGCTGAAAACAGATTTAAGCCTTTCTAGATTTGAAGGATTTGCAGGATCTGTAGCATCGCAGTTTTGAAGTGGAGTTCTCGAATCCAAGATTGCACATTTTCCTTTTTCGTCCAAAATCAAAGAATCGGTACAGTTTGTAATAAATCCATTTACAGGAAGTGCACTTTTCCAACCATACAACCCAGAAACAAGGTTTCCGTAGTTACATGCATCCATTGCGTAGAAAATGTCACCACAGGTTTTATTTTTTAAGCGAGTAAATGCGTAAATATATGGGAAAATCATCGGTAAAACGCGCCCGATATTTACAGAGTTTGCTAATGTTAGATTGTATTTGCTTGTAAAGTCTTTGTCTTTGAAGATTTCTCGCACAACTTCAAAACATTCTTCTTCTTTTCCGTTTACTTCAACAGCTAAAATATTTCCACCGTTTTCAATCAATCGTGATGGATCAATTTTTCGCATAGACTCTTTTGTGTATAGAAGAATTGCTTTTAGACGTGTTTTATTTTTCAAAGCTTCAACAATACAAGCGCCTGTTTCCCCGTTTGTTACTGCTAAAATTGTTGCAGTTTTATCTTTCATTATCAAAATGTTTTCAAGACATGATGCGAGATATGAAATTGCAAAATCCTTATAACATCCTGTTGGACCATGAAAAAGTTCTAGCGAAAAAAGATTATTATCAAGTTGTTTTAGTTCTGGGTTAAAAGGGAAAGCTTTTGTAGCGATAGTTTCACAAATAATTGGACTAAACTCATTTCTGATAAATGCAGAAGTTAGGGTTCCAGCGATTGATTGAAAACTTGTTTGTCCATTCATGTATAAAATCCAATTTGCAAGATTTTCATCTGTAATTGGAACGTACATTCCGCCATCTTGGGGTAGACAATTTAATATTGCTTCAGAAAAAGAAACTTCTGTATTATTTGAAAATCGGGAACTGATAAACTTCAAATTATCCTCCAAAAATAATATCAACAATAATCAAAAAAATGTCGTTTTATTAAATATAATAAAAAAACAAAAATTATGAAAGGCATTTTTTATTACTTTGTCAACATTAATCAAATTCTTACAGTAAAGAAATAAAAATAATGATAATTAATGTATTATTTTAGTGATATGGAAAATAAAAAAAATACTTGCCAAATGAAAAAAGTCGTTGTATGATTTGTAGTATCAGTGTACTAACTTTCTTTTAAGCTATCCAAGGGGGCAGTTTTATGTCTATTTGTTTACATAATGGAACACTTCTAAGTGGATTTTCGGTAATGAAAGATTGTGCGGTCTTAATTGAAGATGGCAAAATCGAAGACGTTTTTAGTGAATCACGTTTTGAAAAAAAGCATTTTAACTCTAATGTAAAAGTTTATGATGTTGGCGGTGCTTACATTGCTCCCGGTTTTATAGATACTCATATTCATGGATTTAATGGTCACGGAACAGATTCCATCACAGAAGAAGGAATTCTTGCTATGTCTTATGATTTGGCACAGTATGGTGTCACCGCTTTTAATCCAACAATGTACCCAAAATCAGAAGATGAAATGATAAAAGGCATAAAAACAATTGTTGGTTGCATGGGAAAAGAGAAGGGTGCAAAAATCATGGGTATTCACTTGGAAGGCCCATTTATTTCTCCTGATAAACTTGGTGTGCAACGTCCAGAAACTGTAAAACCTGTTGATTTGAAGTTGATGGAAAAACTTTGGGACGCTTCTGAAGGGCATATCGTAAATATGACTGTTGCTCCTGAGTTAAAAGGTATGCGAGATTTAGCGCTTTACTGCATTAAGCGAGGAATCATTTTACAGGCTGGTCATACAAATGCTGAATATAATCACATGACAGAGGGAATGCAAGCCGGAATTCTTCACTCAACTCACTTGTTTAATGCAATGAGTCAGATGCATCACCGAAACCCAGGTGCTGTTGGTGCAGTTTTGATTCACAGAGAAATGGCTTGTGAAGTTGTGGCGGATGGCGTTCATGTTCATCCTGATTTGCTTCGTCTTTTAATGCGTGATAAGCCTCTTGATAAAATCTTACTTGTAACTGATGCCTTAACACCAACTGAACAACTAGATGGCCCACTTTTAGCAAATGGTGAAGAAGTTGCTTTCAAAGATGGATGTTTTCATCGCGTTGCAGATGATGTTATAGCTGGTTCTTCTCTTACAATGATTCGAGGAATCAAAAATCTTGTTTCTTTTGGATTTTCAGTTGGTGATGCGGTAAAATGTGCTAGTGCAAACCCAGCAGAATTAATGCATTATAAAAACAAGGGTATGCTAATTCCTGGATACGATGCCGATATTGCAGTTTTTGATAAACATTTTAATGTACTTCTTACTACTGTAAATGGTGATATCAAAAAAAATATTCTTTAATTGGAATTAAAAAAAAATAAAAAAATTTATAAAAATATATTTTCATTGAAAAAAAAAATCGTTATAATTTTTTTCATAGTAATAAAATCTTGCTCTCATGGAGGCAAAAATATGCGATTGATTATTCAAAATGATTATGACAAATGTTCAGTATGGGCTGCAAATCACATTGCAAAACGCATTAACGACTTTGGTCCAACTGCAGATAAACCATTTGTTTTAGGTTTGCCAACTGGTGGAACTCCACTAGGAACATATAAAGAACTAATTCGTTTAAATAAAGCTGGAAAAGTATCTTTCCAAAACGTAGTAACATTTAACATGGATGAATATGTTGGCTTAGACGAAAATCATCCACAAAGCTACCACAGATTTATGTGGGATAATTTTTTTAGTCACATTGATATTAAAAAAGAAAATGTACACATTCTAAATGGAATGGCAAAAGATTTGGAAGCTGAATGTGCTGCCTATGAAGAAGCAATAAAATCATACGGTAAAATCAATCTTTTCCTTGGTGGCGTTGGGGTTGACGGTCACATTGCATTCAATGAACCTGGTTCATCACTTAGTTCTCGTACTCGTGTAAAAACTCTTACACAAGATACAATTATTGTGAACTCACGCTTCTTTGATGGCGATATTTCACAAGTTCCTACAACAGCTCTAACAGTTGGTGTTGGTACAATTACAGATTCAGAAGAAGTTGTAATTCTTATTACTGGACACAACAAAGCTTTAGCTCTTGCACACGCTGTTGAAATGGGTATTTCACAAATGTGGACTGTAAGCAGTTTGCAAATGCATCCAAAGGCTGTAATCGTTTGTGATGACGATGCTACTGATGAATTAAAAGTTGGAACTGTAAAATATTTCAAAGATATCGAAAAAAATAACTTAGATAACGCAATTTAGATTGGGATTTTTACGCATTCTAAGAGTTGTCACTAGAATTGATTTCTCTAGAATTTCTAAAATATCACACAGGGACTGTCCAAAATAAAGATTTTATGCTAGTTTAATTGTTAAAATCTTGGACAGTCTTTTTTTATTTTCCCAGTCTGTTCACTTTCTTAAAAAATAAACTTAAAAAAAAACTTGCAAAATTTTCTCGTAGGGATTAGGATAGTTGGTAGATGAAATCAATTAACTCATTATCAGATATTAATGTTTCTCGAATTCTCCGCTTAATTTGGCAACAAAAAGGGATTAGTCGTGTCGAAATCGCTAATTCTCTTCATCTTGATAAATCCACTGTAACAAAAATTGTGTCTTCCCTTGACGAAATTGGAATAATTTCTGAAATCGCCGAAGGTTCAACTGGTCCACAAGGCGGAAGAAAGCCTATTTATCTAGAAATTGCGCCAAAATTTGCTTGTGTTGGTGGAATTGAAATAAATCCTGAAAGATTTGTATGTTGTTTGCTTGATTTACATGGTACAGTCTTATTTCAACATCAAGAATTAATAACACCAGAATCATTTTCTGAATTGTTTGTAGAAGGTGTTTTCAAAAAAGCATATAAATTAATTGCATATGAAGCCATAAAACTGGGCGTTTCCATGATTGGTATTGGAGTAGGTTTGCCAGGATTGGTAAATTCTGCTAAGGGAACTGTAGAATGTTCTGTTTCATTAATGATAGATGAAACTTATTCATTTATTGATAATGTAACAAAATACACAGATATTCCAATATCAATAGAAAATGATGCTCGTTGTTGTTGCTATGGCGAATTGATGAATAAATACGATAATCTTGTGAAAAACTCTTTGTTTGTATTAGCGGAATATCGTGTTTTGCAACCAATGTCAAAATCAAAAAAGAATTTATCTATCGGTTTAGGCATTGTGATGGATGGAAAAATTATAAAAGGACCAGAGGGGTCTGCTGGTGAATTCCGTTCTATGCTTTGGGAAGAGGGCAATAAAGGCCAATTCTTGTCAGGTGAAGACAGTCTTTCAGCAATTATCTCTGAAAACAAAGAAATAAATTCTGTATTCTACGAATTAGCACAGCATATTGCTTTTTTGGTAAACACTTTGAATCTTCAATGTGTTTATATCGGTGGCGTTGAGCAAATTTATGTTGAAAAAATCTCACATTTGATTCGTGAACGCATTCATTTGCAATGGCCATATACAAAAAAAGACAATTTAATGATTCGTTCTGCATCTTATGGAAGTTTGGCAGTTGCTTATGGCGCAGCATCTATGTACATTGACCAGTTATTTTCACTACCAAGTTTGTCAACTTCTTCTAAAAAAGGCCTTTCTATTTTGGAATACCTTTCATCTGTTTCTTTGAAAAAGAACAAATAAACAATTAATCAAAAAATTTTTGAAAAATCTTTAAAAGTAACACGGTTTACTTAAAAAAAATGCTTTACATATAAAAAAAGTAGTGATATTATAAAGTTAGTTGATAAGATAAATCAACTAACAAAAGTTTGTTGCTGTTTAATCAGAAATGATTGAGCATATTTAGGAGATTTCCTAAGGAGGAGAAAAATTATGAAACTTTCTAAGAAAGTAATGTTAGTTGCTCTATTTGCAATTATCGCATTCAGCATGGTATTTGTTGGATGTAGCAAAAAAAATGCAGAGCCAGAAACTGTTGTTCTTAACATTATGGGTTATGGTGACAACTCTAACTCTGAAGGTGCTACATTTAAACGCATTTGTGATGAATTTATGGCTGAATATCCAGACATTAAAGTAAACTATGAATTACTTTATGACGAAGCATATCACCAAAAAGCTGTTGCTCGCCTTGCTGCTGGCGATGTTCCAGATATCGCTTATATGGGTGCTGATGCTCGTTGGGGTGCTACATGGCAAGAAGGTGGTCAACAAGTTGATAACACACCTTTCTATCCTGCAGATATTGATGCTAGCTTAGTTCCAGATTTCTTTGGAACAGGAAATAAACCTTACCTACCAATGGGTGGATCAAACTTCTGTACAGTTGTTGGTGTTAACATGAAACTTCTAGAAGAAATTGGTGGAAAACTTCCTACAACATATGCAGAATTTGTTGAATTGGCAAAACTATGTAAAGCAAATGGTATTGAATGTCTATCAACACACGGTGCAGACTCTTGGGTTTGGGGTTCATGTGTTATGTCAGGTATCATCCCTCGTACAACTGGTGATTTGACATGGATTGAAAAAGCTATTGCTGGTGAAGTTAAATTTACAGATCCTGGTTTCGTTGCTGCTCTAGATGTTCTATCACAATGGGTAAAAGACGGAATCATATCTAAAGATTCAGTTCTAGTTGACAACGGTACAGGTATTTCTAACTTTGCTAACGGTAAATACTTAATGTACATCGATGGTCAATGGGGATTCGGTGAAACAAACTATGGCGATATGTCAAAAGATATTAAATTAATTCCAATTCCTGCAGTTCCAGGTGAAATTGGAAACGCTGGTTCAATCGCTGGTGCATGGCAAGTTGGTTATGGTATTACAAAGAAAGGTGCTTCAGACGCTAAAGTTCTAGAAGCAGCTAAAAAATGGTTAGCATACTACTTCTCATACGAAGAAACACTACAACGTCTAGCAGATGGTGCTATCTCAGCTCCTATCCTAAAAGACTTCGTAACACCAGAAGGAATGGATCCACTTATCGCTGAAAAAGGTAAACTTGGTGCTTATCCATCAGCATTCGTAATCGATTCATACTTAACAGGTGCTGCAAACGATGCTCTAAATGCAGGTATGCAAGACATCGTAGCTGGAAAAATGACAGGTGCTGAACTTGCTGCTGTTGTTCAAAAAGCATTTGATGCTCAATAATTAACTAATTACTGAGTGAATATAAAAAGGGGATTTTACGATCCCCTTTTTTTGCAACTAGTTATTTTTTTCTAGTTGGATAGGTTTGGCGATTTTAAGCGACCTTACAAAACGCTTAGTTGCTAAAATGAAGTTAATTATACATTCGTTTTATGACCTTAAACGTTTTGTAGAAAAAAAAGGATTAAACTTGTGAAAAAATCAGATACAAGAGAATTATTGACATTTTTAGGTTTTATTTTACCAGGTTTATTGATTTATCTTTTTATTATTGCATATCCAATATGTTATTCTGTATTTTTGAGTTTAACAAACTACAATCCAAACTTGGCTCGAGATCCGAACTGGAATTTGGAATTTGTTGGTTTAAAAAACTATGCAAAAGTTATAACAATGAATCAGGGAATTGTTGATGCAAGTACTAATATTCCTGAATTCTGGTATGCATTCAAAAACAACATGATCGTTGTTGCTGTTTCTGTTTTTGGACAGATTCCAATTGGATTTATTCTTGCATTTATTCTTTATAGAAGACAAGTAAAGGCTTCTGGATTTTTCCAAGCAATGGTTTTCTTGCCACAATTCTTATCAACAATTGTTATTGGTATTATGTGGCGTATGTTATTTATGGTTGATGGTCCTGTAGCAAAAGTTATTCAGTATTTTTCTGGGGATCCAACTGCTCAATTTGATTTAATGATGCAACCAGATAAAGCTATGATTCCAATCGGTATTGTATTGATTTGGATGTATACTGGTATGTACATGATTATTTTCTTAGCAAACCTACAGAAAATCAATGAAAGTATGTTTGAAGCTGCCAAAATTGACGGTGCTACAGAAGTTCAGATTTTCTTTAAAATAACAATTCCACTTCTAGCTGGATCAATTTTGACATCATGTATTTTAGCTATTGCAGGTTCTTTGAAAGGATTCTCATTGATTTATGCATTGGCTCCAGAAGGAAAGCAACGTATTAATACAGAAGTTCTTCCTATCTATATGTACCGAATTTCATTCAACAATGCAAAAGATCCAATGCGTTATGCATACGGTGCTACAATTTCAAATATTGTTGTTGTAATCAGTATTCTATTGATTATGTTCAGCAACTGGGTTGGTAAAAAACTAGGAACTGATGAGGAGTATTGATATGTCAGAACATGAAATCGATGTACCTGTTAAGGAAGAAACTAACGTAACAGTTAGAGAACCAATTAAGAAATCTATTTTTGGGACTTATTTGGCAAAACCAATATCATACTTTGTTTTCATTACTTGGACATGCATCACAATATTCCCATTGTTGTGGATGTTGTATTCATCATTCAAGACAAACGAAGAGTTAACAAAGGATATTTATGCTCCACCTAAGGTTTTGTTTGAAGCTAAAACATCTCAATTTGATGTAGTTGCTCCACAAACAAATATCATGTACCCACAAGGATTTCTTGAAGATCTTGGTATAAAATCATCAAAGTATACAGCTGAGATTAATGATAAAGTAATTATTCTTGAAAGCCCAAATATTGGTGCTCACAAGAGAATTAAAGTTCACTTCCTTTTGCGTGAAGATATTCCAGAGGATTGTTATACATCAGATGGTCGCCAGATAAAGACAATTCAACCTGGTGTTGGTGTTCAAATAAATTGTTCTGATTTGCCAAAAAAAATCCAGAACAAAATTAATTGGCAAACAATTTGGTGGAACTATACTTCAGCATGGCAACGTGGTGGACTTGGTTTAGGTTTTATAAACAGTATTATTTATACAGTTGTTTCAACTTTCTTGGTTGTACTTCTTGGATTAATGCTTGGTTATGGTACAACAAAGTTCCAGTTCAAGAAAACCGCAGCTATTATTGCTGCTATAATTGGATTTGGTTACTTGCTTGATATCAACCAGTTGATTGTTCCATTGTTCTTGATGTTAACAAACTTAAAACTAACTGATACTCACATTGGTATCATTTTAGTTTATACTGCATTTGGTCTTCCAGTGGCTGTTATGCTTTCATCAACTTATATAAAAGGTTTGCCAGACAGTTTGGTTGAATCTGCTTATATTGATGGTGCAACTCCATTTAGAACATTTATTAGTATTATTGTTCCAATGACCACACCTGTTATTGTTACAATCAGTATTATGTCAGCCTTAGGTATTTGGAATGAGTTCTTGCTTGTTTTGGTTATGGCTTCTAAGGAAACCACAAAATCATTGCCAGTTGGTATCTTCTCATTCTCGTCTAGAACCGGTTTGCAGTTAGGTTGGCAAATTGCAGCTCTCGTAATTGCAACTTTACCTGTACTAACAGTTTATTGTATCTTCCAAAAACGTCTTGCAGAAGGTGTTGCTGGTGGAGCTCTAAAAGAATAGAGCAAGTACTTAGCGCTTAATTATTGAATTTAGATATTTAAGATATCTTTCGTATCTCTATAAATAAGTTATTTCCGTTTTCTCCCGAACCCATTCATGTCATGAGTGGGTTCTTTTTTTTGGATGATATAAGACTTCTCGTGATAAGACGATGAATATTGATGAAGAAAAAAAAAGAGCTAAGACTTGTGTTGATCTTAGCTCTTTTTGTCGTTAGAAGCTTCTATTAATTAAAACTTTCGTACAAACTTGTTACTTTTAGTTTTTTCTTGAATGTAGAAAGACTTGAAACTTTTGCTTTTTTCTTTCCAAATGTACTTGGTGTAAATATAATTGTCTTAGGTTGATTATCCAACAAAGTAATCATATTATCACTAAATAATCCTGGAAGTTCTTGTTGATCGAGTGCAACATAGAAAGCAGGTTTTTTAGCAGTTAGGGTGATTTTGAATGAGCCTGGATTTTCAGCTATTTCTTCCACATCAAAAGTGATTTCTGGATTTTCGATGTCGCATTTCTTTTGGAAACTTGTGAAAATCGCTGCATCAGTTTTACAATCACCATATTCCAAAGTTGCATAGATAAAGCTTTCTGAAATTGGTTTTTCGATTGGAAGTTCGTAAACTTTTGTTGAAGAATCTGGTGAAACAGTTTGTGAAATTACAACATCATCTTTTACTTTATTTCCGTTGAAATCCAAGGTTGAAATTGTCACTTTTACAGGAAGTTCTTTTCTTGTGTCGTTAAGCACGTATGCTTGGAAAATATTTTCTTTTACAAATACGCTTAGGAAAACAGGGGCAAAGAATTTCTTTTCATTGTAGTGTAATAATTTCCATTTTCCAGAATAATCGATTGAAGACCATGATGCGATAGGCCAAACGTCATTTAGCTGCCAAACTGTTGCTCCCATACAAATTGGTCGTAGTGAACGCCAAAATTGTACAGCTGTTTGGATTGCCATAGCTTGTTGAACTTGGCTTAAGTAAATCATAGAGTCAAATGTAAATGGAACTCTGAAATAGCGTGAGAAGTTTTCAAAAATGATAGCATTTCCACCTGGAGAACGTTGGTGAAATTCCATAATTGGTGAAGTTAGGTTCAAATCTTTTGGTTCAGCAAATGTTTTGATTTCGGACATTGCTGGTAAAGATTGATATCCAAACTCGGAAACAAAACGAGGTTTAATGCTGTAATAAGCTTCAAATGGTTTTTTCTCATGCCAAACTGACCAATAGTGCATATCACCACGGCCGTCTGAGTGCCAGTTATCAGAGAAATCGTTTGGTCCGGCTGATGGAGAACTTGGCCACCATGCTCTGTCTGGATCGTTTTTCTGGATTTCATCCCCAATAACCCCTTCGTTTAGTCTGTCGTAGTCAAGCAAATATCTGTCACGGTTGTTTTTAGATTCTTCGTACCAAGTGATTGCACCAAGATTTTCGTTGTTTCCGCACCAAATTGCTAAAGATGCATGGTGGCTTAGACGTTTTACTTGATGGCGAATTTCTTGGCGAACATTGGCTAAGAAATCCTTTGTGGCAGGATATGTTGAACAAGCAAACATACAGTCTTGCCAAATCAAAATTCCGTACAAATCACATAGATAATAGAAAATATCTTTTTCGTAGAAACCACCACCCCAAACGCGAACGGTATTTTGATTAGCATTGATGAGGGATTTTAGTAAGTATTCATATTTTTCTGGGGTTTGACGTGATGGAAGGGCGTCACAAGGAATCCAGTTTGCACCTTTGGAGAAAATGCTTCTTCCATTTACTTTGAAATATAGAGATTTTCCGTATTGGTCTTCTTCTGCCACAACTTCTAAAGTTCTAAATCCGAGTTTTTGAGTTTTTGATGTATCTCCAGTTTTTACAGTGATATCATAAAGTGTATTAGGATTAAGAGTTGGTTTCCCTGTTTTGAGAATTGCTTCGTCATCTTCTGGGCGACAACCTGCTGGCCACCATAAATCAGGATTTCTTACAGTTAAAGTTTGCTTTACAACATTTTCCCCAATGTTAAGTTGAACTTTTGTTTCTGTAGTTGCATTTTCAATATTTACACCTGAAATAGAAACTGAAACTGGTTGTAAAATCTTTTTTGTGCTGTAGATATGGCTTGTTACTTCAACTAGCCATTCATTATTTTCTTGTGGAATTGTTTTGGTTTGGATGTAATCTACAAAACCTGTGTTAGTTTGAATGATTTTTAACGAGTTATAAACACCCATTGCCATGATACATGGTCCCCAGTCCCAGCCCGCTTGACATTGTGTTTTTCTAACTAGATTTCTGTTAGGGGATGTAACGTCATAAACTGAACATGGAATTGGATATGGGATTTTTTTTGCTTCTTCAATAGCAACTGCTTCAGAGGGAGTAAATTTTAGTTGAATTAAGTTTTCGCCTTCTTGAAGAATACCTGTAATATCAAAACGCCATAGACGGAAGAAATTTTCAGTTCGACCAACGCAAACGTCATTTACAAAAATATCAACGAAAGTATCTATGCCGTCAAATTCGATAAACTGGCGACCTTTAAGCATTTTTTTAGGAATAACAACTTTTTTTGTACAAGTCCAATATGTTTGTCCTGGAACTTGAAATTTAAGTTCGTTATCTCGATAATATGGGTCAAAATCTGGATTTGCTTCTAGAATCGCAGTTTGAATATCACCGGGAAAAGTTACAGTTGGACTATAGTTTAACCCTATGTCTGTGTTGTAAATGTTTCCTTCTGGTTTTAAATCCCATTTTCCAGCTAAAGATAATTCGTTCATATTAACTCCTAGTTTCGCGGCTAAGCGATAATCGGTAGTAAGATAAGGAAGTTTGCAACGCAAACTTTTTTTTGTAAAAAATCTTGGGAATCCTGTTAAAACATAATATCCCAAGATACGAAATTTTAATAATCAAGTTTTATTCGAGTTGAAAAGCCCATCTTATTTACTTTTTCTGCATCGATAAAATCTACAAATCCGAAAGCGATAAAAAAATCACTGGACTGTCGAATTTCTAAATCGATTTTTAACTCTAATCCCTGATAATCAAATTTTGTAGTTTCGGAATTTTGTGAAAAAAACATATTTGCATCAGTGATGAATAGTGTCTTTTTTGTAAAATTATGACTTATAGAAGACCCAATTGCTATTAAATTTGATAGAGGGATATATTTTGATTGTGAAACTGAAAACACACTATGAGATTCGTATGCTGACAGTTTTTCATTGTCATTTGAAACATACAAAACATTTCCGCTAAAATTTGTATTTTTATGGGTGAAAACGATTTGTGCTTTTGTGAAGTTTCCAAATTTATTTTCAGCTGCGGAATTTAGCAAGAAAGAAGAAAAAACCTTTAAATTAAGATTTTTTGAAAAATTTTTATCTAAATCCACGTTGATGTACATTTTGTTTTGCTGAGCTAATGTCAAAATATCAAGAACTTCAAGATTTAAAGGTGCAAAACCGAAGAAGTTATCAAATTTTAAAGTTGCATTTGCAATAATATTATTTTGTGGATTAGTTGCATTTTCTTTGCTTGCATTAAAGTTTTTTTCTAGTGGAAATCCTGCGAAGCCTCCAAGAAGTTTGAAATGTACATTATCAAAGTCAAATCCGAAAGAAATAGAGTAAGCTTTTTCATTGAAAATAATGGAAGACAAATCAGAAACGCGATTTGCTCCCATATTGAATGTTGAAACCCAATTTTGAGAAAGAGGAATTTTCATCTTTAAGTTTAATTGGCGAATATCAATTATGTTTGTAAATGCTTTATCTGGTAAAAGCATATCCGAATTGAATCCAATTTCAAAATTCAAAACAGTGTTTCCCTGAAAATCCAGAGGTGTTTTGAACCAAAAGGAAATGTCAGAATTATTTTTTATGTAGGAATTTGTGATATTAGGATAAAAATCGTTTTTTATAGAGCCACCAAAGTCAAATGCGAAAAGGCTTGTTATGAAAAATAAAGCAAAAAAAGTAAGAATAAGTTTTTTCATTATTTTGCCACCTGTAATTCAGCAGATTTTGTTAAAAGGAAGTAAGCATCTTTTCCAGAAATTTGTTTCATTGGGTCAATATCTTCTGAAATTATGTTCAAGAATTGTAACTCGCGGAAACTATAATGTCTGTTTTCTGTAAGGGTGTAGAAAAATCCACCTTGTAAATTGTAAACCTGCATACAAATTAACGCCACATCTTGATATTTTAAATATGATTTTTGGTTAACCAGTCTTAATTTTGGAAACATTGCTAGTAATTTGTTTTGGGCAGCTTGGCTTTGAGTACCTTCTTTTACGATGGCTTGATCCAAAGCGATACGCAAAGCTATATCCTCAAATTTAATTTTGTTTAACATTTTGATAGAAGCAAGGGAATTGTCGTTTCCAAAGAGATTTGAAAATGCAAAAAAGATTGCAAAAAGTAGAAAAAGTTTTTTTATTGATTTTTTCATGTAATAATCCAAATTTTAGTTAATTTTCAACTGAAATAATCAGTGGGATTTTTGGGTAAAGCCATTTTTTTTGATAAAAAAAAACTCCACCCTTACATAAAATTATATCACATAAAATCAAAAAGAGTAGAACAATCCCAAATTTTATAAAGAAATATAAAAAAAAGTAAAAAAATCTATAAAAAATTTTACAGGGACAATCTGTGTCTCTTATGCGAGTTATATTAATTATATCAGATTGACAAATGATACGAGGAGGTTTACATGTTACAATCAACAGTTACTCAGAGAGATTTGAGAAAATTGAAGGGAAAAGTTTTGAATGACTTTTCATATTCAGTAACTTACAAAAACTTTGTAAAAAGTGCAAAGTTTAAGAATGTAAAAACAATCGCTTTCGGTCTTGGGTTGCTTTCCATGGCTATAGGATTGTTGCTTCCACTTATTGTTGGATTTTGTGCATCATTAAAAGACTTGGGAACAGATTATTTCCAAGTAAATATGATTTCAAACTCCATTTTCGCGATTGTATTCTGTTTGCCACTTTCTTTGGCACTCATTATTGGGGCAGTTCCGTTGTACAACAAAATAATTTCACTAACATTGAGTAAAAACGGATATTCTTATGTTCCAAAACGATTAACAAAAGAAATCGCTTAATCTTCTGAAATTTCTGAAATATAGAAAACTTGTCGGACTTTTGCATTTTCCAAAGTTGATGACAAGTTTTCTAGGATTTTTGGAAAATCTGGTGTAAAAGTTTTTTTGTTGTAAGGATAAATGGCAGAATAAAAGCCTTTTCGTTTTTTTACAACCAAACCTTCTTTTTGTGAGCCAAAAATTGTTGCTGATTTAGAACAATTTCCGATGCACTCTAAGTCGGTAGCAGTTTTTTGGCAAATTGCACCAGTTTTATTTGGGATATTTCTAAGCAAACATTGTCGGCTTTGCATCAATTGGAAAGCGGATAAGTCTGGAAGCCAGATTTCTTGTTTACTAGGAATTTGAAACTGAGAAAGTTCCTCTTTTGAAAGTTCTGGTGAAAGAAAAATTGCTTTTGGACTGTAATTCAAAGCAAAATAGTTTGCTGTTTCAGAATTCAACACATTTAGGTGATAGCCAGAAATCACTTCTATCCCTTTGTTTTTGCAAAAATCCAAAAGACCAAGGTTGTCTGCAACTATCAGTTTGAGATTTGCTTTTTCGATAAAATCCACAACATCATCAAAATGGTTTTGAAACAAAATGGAAGAAAAATATGGAACAACTTGAGGATTTTTGGCAAAGAAATCTTGGTAGAAATCTTTTTCTGAAGAAAGTGTTAGAGGAATTTCTAAAAGACAAGTTGTGTATGAAAGTCTATTGCAGTCAAATTGATATTTTGATGAAAAATCTTCGAAAGTTTTTACTGAGTCGAAAAAGAAAACTGGGAATTTTGTTTGATTTGTGAAAAAATCTTTTGGGAAAGATTGAAAATTATCATTGTGGGAAAGATATTTTACATCAAGTTGTGGGATTTCTTTTTCTAAATGCTCTGAAAAATATTCAACAGCGAGACGGCGAAGGTTGTTTAGCTCTCCCAAAGGAAGGAAATAAGACTCTTTTGCAAAGTCTGGAGAAAGTTCTACGTCTGAAAGTGTGAAGTTTGTTCCACCTAAGCGAGAAAACTTTTCTTGTATAACCTCTTTTGATAGGGCTTTGGTGGAAGCAGGTTGCAAAAGAGATGAGGAGTGGAGGGTGATGGAAAGATAAGGCTGATTTTCAAGGGAAAAAGTCACTTCTAGTGGCGCATTCATTTTTCCATCAATTTTTGCTTGTATAGCTTTAAGTTGTGGTTTAAGGTTTGATGTTAAATTGGCTAGATTTTCTTTTGAAATTAGCTCTTTTGTGTAATAAACTTCACAGCCTTTTTTTATTTTATCAGAAAGTTTTCCTGTAATTTTGAGTTTATATTCCCCTTGGGAAAATTTTTCTTGGATAATTCCTGTGCAAACAAAGGATTTGTCCTGATTTAATATTGTGATTAGATAATCTTTTTCTAGTTCTTCAGAGGCGTTTATCACTAAAAGATTTTTGTCAGCGTGATAAGTGTGCACATTTCCAGAGAAGATTAGAGAGTGATCTTTATGACCGTAAGTGAACATTTCTTTGTGGATGTTTGATTCTAAATATCCTGTTGAAAAACTTCGGTTCATGGAAAAATCTAAGCGGGAATCTTTTGATAAGAGCTTTTCATCTGCATAATATCGGTCAAGTTGTTCTCGATATGCTTTTGTAACAGCGAAAACGTATTCTGGGCTTTTTATTCGGCCTTCAATTTTAAGGCTGGTGGCGCCGGCTTCTATCAATTCTTTTAAAAGGGGAAAGGCGCAGTTGTCTTTTAGATTAAATGGTGCAAAGGTTGTGGCTTTGTTTTGAGAAAGGCTGTATTGGCGGCGGCATGGCTGAACACAGGCGCCACGGTTGCCTTTTAAGCCGTAAAGTTCGCCACTTAGGTAACATTGTCCTGAGTATGAAATGCAGTATGCGCCGTGCACAAAGATTTCGCATCCCACATCTTGGGATTTTAGATAATCTGCGATTGGTTTTATTTCTTCTAAGGAAAGTTCTCGGCTCAAGTTGATTTGTTTTGCGCCCATTTTCACTAGGAATTTGCATTGTTCTAGGTTGTGAGTTGTGATTTGGGTGGATGCGTGGATTTCTACATTTGGGAAATTCTTTCGGATAAGTGATAAAATCCCAATATCTTGAATAATTACTGCATCAACGCCGATTTCTGTTACTTTTTTTACAAGTTCAAGAAGTTCTTGGATTTCATGATTGTAAATCAATACGTTGAGAGTGAGATATGTTCTAACATTGTGGTTTTTCGCAATGGAAATGAGTTCTGGTAAATCTTCTAGTTTGATGTTTTCTGCTCGTTCTCGGGCGTTAAACTGGTTTGTTCCAAAATATATAGCATCTGCACCAGCGGCGATGGCTGCCAAAAAAGCTTCCTTTGAACCAGCTGGAGATAAAAGTTCGATTTTATTCATGTTTTTCCTCAATAAGAGTTTTTGTCAATTTTATGAGATTTACCAAGCTTTTGGAATTTTACACTGAATTAACACTGGATGATTTTGCCCAAAAATAAAGTTCGCCATTTCAGTTGAAGAATTTTCCTTGTGGTCCAAAATCATTTTGTAATCAAAATTTCGACTTTCGATACCAAAGGCTTCTGCAACTTTTGCAATATTTGTGGGTTTCTTGTAAACAGATTCCTGATGGCAGTTTTTGTAGAATTTATCTTGCATTTTGTAAACCATTCCCAAAGCATCATTGTCCAAAACGATGATTGTAACATTTAGGGCTAGTTCCGCAAGAGTGGCTAATTCTTGAACATTCATCAAAATCGATGAGTCCCCAGTGAAACAGATAACTTTTTTCTGCGGATTTGCAATGGCGGCTCCGATTGCGGCTGGTAGTCCAAAACCCATTGTGCCAAGAGAACCTGATGATAAAAGTTGATGGGGCTTTGAAAATGGGAATCCTCGTGCAACCCACATTTGATGTTGACCAACGTCGGTTGTTACAATCAAGTCAGAATCCTCTAGTCCCACTTTTTTTGCAGTTTGATAAAAGCTGAAAATCAGTTTTTCGGGAAGAGTTTCCATATCATTTGAATTTTCAAAGTCGTGAATATTTACTGATTTTGGTTGCTGGAAATTCAAAGTTGGATTTTTTTCTTTTATGTATTGATTTAAGGCTGATAAAACCGATTCTGTGTCCGCCACGATTCCACAGTAGGAATTTTGTAGTTTATTGATTTCTGCCGCATCAATATCCACATGGAGAATTTTTACCTTTGGATTTAGTGTTTCCCCAAATCCAAAAGAACGCTCGTCAAAGCGCACTCCCAGAGCAAGTATAACATCAGCGTTTCTTACGCACTGGTTTGCAGCTTGATGGCCCAAAATCCCTGTCATGCCAAAGAAATTTTTGTAGTTGCTTGGAACTGAGCCTAAGCCCATAAGGCTTGAAACTACAGAAATTGGCATAAGTGATAAAAACTCTTTCAAGGCCAATGCTGATTTTTCTGAATTACAGCCGCCACCAACAAAAACTACTGGATTTTTTGCTGATATTAAAGTTTCGTAAAATGTTTTTAGTTTTTTTGCTAAGGATTCTCCCATGGTTCTGAATTTTGAATATCGGTGTTCCATGGAAATCGGTTCGGGCCATTTTTCAAAAGTGATTTTTTGCTTTTGAACGTCAACTGGAATATCAATTAAAACTGCGCCTGGGCGTCCAGAAGAGGCGATAGCAAAAGCTTTTGGGATAGCGTAAAGCAATTCTTCTGGTGATTTGATGAGAATGCTGTGTTTTGTGATTGGTAGTGAAAGCCCGAATGTGTCAGCTTCTTGGAAAGCGTCTGTGCCAACAAATTGACTTGCAACTTGCCCAGTGATTGCAACTAGGGGAATGGAGTCTGCTTTTGCGTTTGCAATGGCGGTGAGAAGATTCATAACGCCGGGACCACTTGTAGCAAAGCAAACTGCTGGTTTTTCTGTAGAACGAGCGATTCCCTCAGCGATAAAACCTGCGGCTTGTTCATGGCGAACTAACACGTGATTGATAGAACTTTTGTGCAATTCGTGATAAATAGGTAAAATTGAAGCTCCGGGAATTCCTGCTACTGTTGAGATTCCGTGGATTTCTAAGAGTTTGATTACAATTTCTGCGCCAGTTGATTCTATCATATCCTTATGATACGAAAAGATAAGGAAAGTGACAAGGGGATTTCTTTAATTAAGAATTAAGAATTAAGAATTAAGAATTAAGAATTATGAATTAAGAATTAAGAATTATGAATTATGAATTGAAATTTTTGGGGATTTTGCGTACCATTTTTGGTGATGGGATATTTTTGTAAAGAAAGTTTTTTTGAACCGTTGAAAAAAATATTGATTTTTTATGAACTCTGTAGCGAAAGAAGTTTTAGTACCTTTTTCAATAATCATAATATTTATGTTGATAATGAACTTGTAATCGATAAAAAACTTTTAATTGATCGGGAAAAGTCAACCATAAAAATTGAGAATAAACAAAATCATGAAAAATCAGTGTTGGAATATTCTCCAAAAAATCACCTATACATTTTGATGAATAAGCCAAAAAATTGTGTTTGTTCTCGTGTTTCTGACCAAAGCAAAACTGTTTATGAAATTTTGGAAAATCATCCTCTTATAAAAAACAAGTTTTCACAAAATGATTTGGAAAGGATTTCTGCCATCGGACGATTGGACAAAGATACAACAGGACTGCTACTTTTTACCACAAACGGAAGTTTTAACAATTATATTACAGCAGAAAAAAGCCAGATTTCAAAAACATATTATGTCACATTGAAAAATAGCGTAAGTAAAGACGAGCAACTTTTTTACGAAAATAAGCTGAAATCTGGGATTTTGTTGGAGGCGGAAAAGAAAGCTGGAAAAGCTTTTGTGGAAAACCAGAAGATTTCTTGGGAAAGCGAAAAAACTTGTTTTTTTACTATTGAGCAGGGGATTTTTCATCAAGTTAGAAGAAGTTTTGCATCTCTTGGAAATGAAGTTGTTGAGTTACATCGTGTGAAAATCGGAAATCTGGAACTTCCTAGTGATTTTGATTTAGGTGATGTTAAGATTTATTCTCGAGATGAGTTTGAAATCAGTTAGACTGTATTTTTGTTGGTGTAGGGACGATTCATTAAAACTGTAGAATCTAAATAAAAAAACCATCCCAGGAAAACCTTCATATTTGAAGATCTCGCCAAGATGGTTTTTTTATGGCGGACTAACTAACTAGCCCGCTTTACTGAAGCTAAAACTATTGTAGTAAGCTAAGTACGTTTTGTGAAGACTGATTAGCTTGTGCAAGCATAGATGTTCCAGCTTGTGATAGAATTTGGCTAGTTGTAAGTTTAACCATTTCTGAAGCCATGTCAGTATCACGAATACGTGATTCAGAAGCTTGTAAGTTTTCAGCGCCGACTGTTAAGCCTGTGTAAGCGTGTTCTAGACGGTTTTGGTATGCACCAAGGTCTGCTCTTTGTTTGTTGATTTTCTTTAGTGCTTCGTCTAGAGTTCCGATTGAGCGGTTAGCTGAATCTGGATCTTGGATACTCATGATTTCTTCACTACCGAATTCACGTAGGTTAAGAGCTGTAGCTGTCATTGTGCCAATGAATACGCTTACTCTTTGATCCATGTTTGCACCAACGTGTAGCCACATAGAAGCTGTTACAGAGTTTGTACCTGTATCTTGTGCAAAACGGCCTGTTAGCATATTCATACCGTTGAACTGAGCTTGACTTGCAATGCGGTCAACTTCAGCAACCAGCTGAGAAACTTCAACCTGAATTTGCATTCTGTCTTCTTCAGCATAAATACCGTTAGAAGCTTGAACTGCAAGTTCGCGGATGCGTTGTACAATGTCAGTTGTTTCTTGTAGATATCCTTCTGTTGTTTGGATAAAAGAAATACCGTTTTGTACGTTCTGAGCTGCTTGGTTTAAACCACGAATTTGTGAACGCATTTTTTCTGAAACAGCCAATCCTGAAGCATCATCACCAGCGCGATTGATACGCATACCTGATGAAAGTTTTTCCATTGATTTCTGTGTAGAAAGGTTTGTAGCACCTGTCTGTCTTTGTGCATACATTGCACTCATGTTGTGATTAATAACCATACTGTATCTCCTTGAAATATCTGTATCGTTTTTAGCCAGCGTAGCTGCCTAGGTGTGACAACGTCATTAACCACAGTCAGTTAGGGTGCTGTACTAATTATGAACGATTTAGAGCGGGTCCTCATGACCCGTACTTTTATTCTCGGATAATAAAAAAAAGACTTAAG
>JAZQUR010000126.1:0-7156 GCA_045631425.1 Treponemataceae bacterium
CAAATAAAGATATTTATAGAAATACTAGTTCTAATCGAATCCATAGTTCACCTTTAATTTTTGTACATAATATTTCATCTAATAAAATTGATTGGGTAAATAACTTTAAAAATGGATATAGCTTTTCAATAGACCAACTATTTAAATATAAGTTAAAAACTAATATTTTCACCCAAACATTGAATGTAACTTCAAAGGAATTTAAAGCATTTAACCAGAATTTTGCTTTATATGCTCAGCAACAACTTATTATAAATATAGATGGTTCAAATACTGAATATGGAGTTTTATTACGTGGTATAAAAAATAGTTTGTATAAAACAAATTCAACTTTAGTATTTAATTTTGATTTACCAATAAAAGCGTTACAAACAGATTGGGTTTCATTTTTTAATTTCTTTGGATTAGATTGGAAATGGACTCGTATTCTTGATTTTGAGCTACAAATAAATCCTTTCTTTGATATGGCTCTTGGATATAATACAAATACAGGAACAACATATTTAATACGAGATGGATATTATTCCAATGGATTTGAGTTATTATTATTCCCAAATAAAATGAAATCTATAACAGGTCGCGTAAGCTTAGGATTTGACACTGTTAAAACATTGGAAAAGATTGGTAACAAAAGCCAATTTTTTGATAAAATCACACATAAACTTTTTAATACTGAATGGCGAGATGGAACAGCTTGGGAATTATATATTGGAGTTGGTTTATTTTATTAATAAAAATAAATTAGGTATCTGAAAAGTTTTTTTACTATTTTTGATTTTATTTCAATTGTCTAAATATAAAAATTAAGCAAAAAAAACAGACTATGAAAATTTTCATAGTCTGTTTTTGTATCAAGAGATTATACTCTTAATATTGTTCAACAAATTAGAACCAGAAACGGATACCAACTGCTGAATCAACAGCAAAACCATTTGTTCCGATTGTTGGTAAAACTTGTAAACCAAATAATGGAACTACTTGTAGGTATGGTTCAATTACACCTTTTGCAAAGTATGCGTTAATACCAACTGGCATACGAACAGAACCTGATAAAATAACTGTATCACCTAATCCAACTGTTGCACCAAAACCAACACCAATAAAATAGTTAAATGGTCCAGCAAGATATGCGTTTGAAATCCAATAATCACCTGTTAAACCAATAACAGCATTGTTACCAAATTGGAAGTTACCAGCAAATACAAGTGGTGATTGATCAACTTTGAAAGTAACAGCTACATTACCTGGAACATTGTAACCTGCACCACCTTGAATACCGATTCCTAGTGCGAATACGCTTACTGTGCTTACTACAAGAGCAAGAACTAAAACAGCAATAATTTTCTTTTTCATAAAAAAGTTCTCCTTTATACACACGTTTTCACGCGCAATACTTATATAATTATATTGTATCGCACTAGTATTCTATTTTCAATTTGTTTTGGAGTTTTTTAACATTTTAATGTGATTTTTTTGCGATATTTTGTAAACTTGTTACAGGACAGTATTTTTCAATACAAGTAAAAATCTCATTTGCTAACAAGTTGTTATCATATTTCTTTACATATTCAGCAAATAACAAAAATCCATCCCAAATATTATTTGATAAAAGCCAATCGTTTATATCTGAATATGTAACTGCTAACTTGAAAAAATCATCTAAATTAGAATATTGATATTCGTAATTGCGCATAGACAAAATATCATTTATCCGAGTAAAAGAAGCCAATGTACCAACTGTAAATGCGAAAAATGCTTTTTCAACTTGGTTATATGTATCATAAAAATTAGCAATTTTGTAATATGCTGGAATAAAAACTGGTGAGTCAATTCTATATAACAAGAAATATTTATCTGCTAAACGTGTTTGCTTTGCAGCATTTATTGTTGCTAGCGAATAAGAGTAATTTTCCCCATTTGGAGCATAAAAGCTACTCTGTTCCAAAATTGACAAAAGATATTCTTCGTAAAGGTTTACATCCCGTTGGATTTCAGCTAAATAAACTAAATCAAAACGAATATCAAGTTGCGTATCTGGAACATCTAAAATATCAGCGTTGTCTAAGGCTCTTGTATAATATGTTTCTGCGATTTCGTACTCGCCTTCGTACATATACACTTTACCGATAAGATAGTCCGCTTCTGGATATTCTAAAAATCTTTCAAGATAAGATTGCATATTTGATATTGAATTATTAAAAAAACTTGTACCTTTTTTGCCAACTAAATCTTGTATCAAATTTACTGCGTCATAAGAATTTCGTGATTCTAGAACATTTAACACGTCTGGAATCAAATCTCCAACTCTTTGAACTGGTAACGGAATAATAGCAGATTCCAAAATTTCGAGTTTTTCTTGATATTCGTTATGGCGTAATTCTTTTGCTATTTCTGCATAACGTAAAGCACTTCCTGAATCATCTTCGTCCAATGCTCGTGTGGCTTGTTCTAAAACTTTCCAAGAAGTTTGTGGAGTTTCTGCATTTAATCCAAATATCGATAATACAAAAATAGCAAATATTATTAACTTTTTCAAAGCGATTCTAATTCCTCTCTAAATGCTTTATCGGCATTTTCTTGTAGAGAATTGAGTTTTTGCTGAACTGTAAAAGAAGGATTTTCATCAGGATGAATTGTGCGAACAATCTTTCCTTTTTTGAAAATAATAACAGAATCACCAGTTCCAGTAATTCCAATATCAGCGTGTTTCCCTTCTCCAGGACCGTTTACAACGCAGCCCATCACAGCAACTGTAATATCTTTCTTAAGAGAAGCAAGTTCTGGTTGCCATCGTTTTACAAAGCCGTGAACGTCAAATCCGTTTCTACCACATCTTGGACAAGAAACAATTTGAACGCCCCCTTCCCGTTTTCCGATTTCCCGTAAAATCTCTCTAGCGGTAATAACTTCGCTTTCTGGAGTATCAGAAAGACTTACACGAATTGTTGAACCAATTCCCTTGGTTAGAAGATGGGCAAAAGCTAATGTGCTTTTTACTACTCCATTTATTAGCGGTCCAGCCTCAGTTACACCGATATGAAGTGGAATGGCAAATTTACTTGCGAAAAGTTCATTACATTCGATAGTTTCTTTTACGCTTGATGCTTTCATTGATACACAGTAATTTGAAAAATCAAGTTGATTAAAAATCTCTGTTTCTCTAAAAGCTGTTTCTGCAAGGGCTTCAGCACGACTTATAGATTTATTTTCTACTTTTTCTGCTAAGTCTTTTGGCAAACTACCAGCGTTTATCCCTACACGGATTGCAACGTTTTTTTCTTTACATTTATCAACTACAGCCTTGATTTTATCCACAGAACCAATATTTCCAGGATTTATACGGATTTTTGAAACGTTTCCTTCAAGACATTTTAATGCAAGTTTATAATCAAAGTGGATATCTGCTACAACTGGTAAAACTGAAACATCAGCGATTGCACATAAGGCTACAGCACTTTCCATATCGGGAACAGCAAATCGAACTATGTCACATCCTAAAGCAGCTAAATTGTTAATACGCTTAGAAATAGAAAAAAGAGCATCTGGATTTTTTTCAACTCCAACAATGCTCTCTTTCCACATAGTCTGAATTGAAATTGGAGAATTACCTCCAATTTCAACTTGTTTTATGTTCCCCTTTCCACCAATTTTTATTGAAGAAGGAGTATTAAAAATCATTTATATTTTTTTCCTAATAAAATTAGAATAGGAATGAGAATACCATAGCGAACAATGCTACAGTTTCACAAAGACCTACAACCATGATGTATTGTGAGAAACCTTTACCTGTTTCACCAAGAGCATCAGAAGCTGAAGCACCTGCTTTACCTTGTGCGATTGCAGAAGCAGCCATAGCAAGACCTGAGAAAATACCCAAAATTAGAGCAGCTGCAGGTTCGATTGAACCAACTAGTAATTTGTTTCTAAGATTTTGCATCAATAGAAAGCCATAAATTGTTTGTGTAAGAGGAGCACCAGCAAAAACAGTTAAAATAAATGGAGCTGGTTTGTTGTTCATATAACAACGTTTCCATGCACCAATAGCTGAATTTCCAGCTGCACCAATACCAATTGCAGAACCGATAGCTGCAATACCTAGAACAAAAGCTGCACCAATGTAACCAATCATATAAATCTCCTAATTTTTACGCTAATTTGCGATTTATTTGTAAATTAATTTATAGATGGTCAAGGATAATTTATTTCCCTGACCTATCTTTTTTTTAGACTATCCTAACAGGATAAAACCTAAATTATACCTTATCACTAAAAGGTTTATAACTAAAACCTGACCATGACATTCCTAAGTGATTAGAAAACTCTAATGTATTTAAGCGAACACCATGAACAATAACGGACAACACGTTTAATATCATGTTTAATCCGTGACCGAAGAATAACAATAAAATTGCTGCACAAATCATTGCACCACCCATCATTGGGCCTGCCATTTCGTTTACAGTTGAAGCAATAGCACCACCTGCAAGACCAACAGCCCACAAACGAATGTATGATACAACATCAGAGAATACGTTTACAACTCCAAGCAAGAGTGAAACAATATTCTTTGCACTTTCTGCAAGTCCTGCCCCAAAATTACCAGAGTAATTTCCAAAAATGAAATTAAACAAAAATCCACCTAAAACCAATGGAACTGTATAACTTGGCATTGGGAATCTTTCAGCACTTACAACCATATTTAATACAACAAGATAAATTCCCCAAAGCATTACAAGAGAACCAAGTTCTCCTAAACACTTTAACGATTTGATATAGCGGAAAATGCCCTTTAAGTGAGCAATTGAAAGCTGAATCAAAGCAAGGGTAAAACAGAAAATCTGGATATTCTGACTAACATAAGTATCCATTTCTGATGAAATATTTGCTGTAACATTAGACAAGGCAGGAACTGATAAATCCTTGAGCCATTGTGGTAAAAGATTTGTATCCATACCAAACCAGCTACAGGTTATCATTCCCCAGCCCATAGTTGAAAGACCAATCAATAAGAGCAAAAACATTGCTCCAGCAGGTTTCTTTCCTTTGAAAATAGCGGAAAGCAAGCCAAATAAAGCAGCAAGCACGATAATGATACCGTATCCACCATCTCCAAAAATCATTCCAAAGAATACACAGAAGAAAAGCAAGAACCAGTTTGAAATGTCATATTCATTGTATCCTGGAACAGTTCCTAAAAAGTCTGTAACTGGATAAATCAAGCTAACAAACTTATTATTCTTAATC
Source organism: Treponemataceae bacterium (assembly GCA_045631425.1). Lineage (GTDB taxonomy): Bacteria > Spirochaetota > Spirochaetia > Treponematales > Treponemataceae > Treponema_I. The sequence continues at coordinate 5,245 of JAZQUR010000126.1, forward strand.
TTTGTTGGAACTGGGTCATCTTCGGCTGGATCAACAGCTGCAAATCCCCACTTTTCTGCTTCAGCAAGTTTTTTTACTTCTGGTGCGTTTTCTGTAGGCACATAACCTGTTAGCCAAGCCAATGCATGATTTTCAGCATTATCACAAGACATTCCAGAAAATGCATTTTCAAACTCAACTTGTTTTGCCTTTTCTTTAATAGAATCTTTTAAGAAACTAATCTTTGAAGTTGTGGCTAACAAAGTTGAATCAATAGAAGCAATTTTTGCCTTTAATTCTTTGATATTTTGTTCCATTACACTTGTTGACTTTTCAGGCATATCAACCCTAAAAGCTTCAGCAGGTAAGTTTGGAATTATATCATCTTGGGTAAAAAGCAAAAATCTTGCTGTATTTTTGTCTTGATTTACAAAAACTGTTTCAATATCCTCTGGCAAAGTTGCATATTTATTTGCAGGAATTTCATACAAATGTAAATGTACACCTTTTTCAGAAAGATAACTAAAATCCTCAAGATTTACGCCACCCCAACGAGAAAGTCTATCAAGTTCTAGCTGATATTTAATGATTTCACTTTGTGCTTTTGATTTTTCATCAAATAATGAAATCACCTTATCAGCAAAAATCACTGAATCACTTTCATCAATAGGATTTGAAGGTTTTACAGATTTTTCTAGTTTTAAATCTTGTAATAAACGAAGAGCTGTTTCAAGGTTTGATTGCTCACCTTTTAACATAGACAATTCGTCGCTATGACCTTCTAATTCTTCTAAGTGAACAAGCCCAAGTTTACGTAAACTTTTAAGAGCTTGTCGCTTTTCTGCTTCTAGTACAACTAAGAAGACTTTTTTCATAGGTACAATCATTGTTCAGTCTCCTCAATCTCTGTTTGTGTTTCAGAAGCAACTTCCAAATTCTTTTTAGAAATTTTACCACGAACAACGGCTGCAACTTGTTGGTCACCAAGGTAAACTGTAATTTTTTTGATATTTGCCTTGGTTTCAGGGATTTTAACCTTTTCAAACAAGTTTACACGTTGTGTTGTAGTTCGCAATTCCTTTGATAAAAGACGCACTTGTTCATCTAAAACATCTGCTTCTAAATCATAAGAAAGTGCTTTTTCCATTCTATCAGCAGCTAAATCAATCCAAAGTGGAGTTGAATACAAATCGTAATCTCCACGAGAAAAATCTGCACCTTCATAAATCGGGATTGTAACCCCTGCAATATTTCCGGTTCCCTTTCGGATATTTTTAACTGTTACCATATCAGGCTTAAAAGCATTTTGTTCGCCAAAAACTGCAATCCACTTAGAAAACTCTGCTTCTAAGGCTTTGCGTTTTTCACGAACTTCTTTTGCTCTTTGGTCGATACTACGAATTTCTGTTTGGAGTTGCTGTTTTTTAAGAGTTAAGGTCGGAAGATAGCGTTGATACATTTTTAACGCATCTTTTTGAGCCTTTAATTCATTTTTTGTCAACTTAATTGTTGCCATATAAATCCTCTATCAAACTTAAACTTTTGCTCCAAACTATTCAGCGTCTTTTGGCCAATATTGAGCAATTAATTCTGATTTAATACCTGTTTCTTCTTTATCAAAACAAGAAGCAAGGATTTTCCAACCTAAATCTAGAGCGTTTTCAAGAGAAATGTTTACAGACAAGTCCATCATTTCTTTTTCAAACATTACACCGTATTTCAAAAGTTTTTCGTCCCATTCAGACATCATAAATCCCATAGATTTCTTTTCTAGAGTGTCTTTATAAGCTGAATACAAACGAATCATACCGTCCATAAGAGCACGGTGGTCGTTACGTGTACTACCGTTTACGTTTTGTTTTAGACGTGAAAGACTACCAAATGGCTCAATACGACCACCTTTTAGGTAATACTGACCTTCTGTGATGTAACC
>JAZQUR010000127.1:0-11436 GCA_045631425.1 Treponemataceae bacterium
AGGGAAACTAATGACTCGAAAAAATGAGTTGCCCTTCCCCCTAGAAGTTTACCAGCTTTGTAAAGCTGATTCCTCCCAAAGTATTGGGAAAAGTATTAATTATTATTAATGAAAATTAATGAGAGTTTTGAGCCCTAAAAAAGCTTGAAACTCTTTTTTTTTTGCAATTTTTTACTAAACAATATTTCCCTAAACCGTTGACCCTTATTATCTTAAAATGTATAATTATGAAAAATATTTTTTTTAATTGCATAAATATTCAAATTGATAAAAGGGGGTTGTTATGGCAGATTACTCCGAAGACGGCTTTATTCAAAAACTTACAGGCTTAGCTCAAAATAATGACATTGTAGAAGTTGACCTTTATAGCAAACTTGATGTTTGTCGTGGACTTCGTTACAAAGATGGTCGCGGTGTTCTTGTTGGACTTACAAAAATTGGTGACGTTGTTGGTTACGACGTAGTTGATGGAAAAAAAGTTCCAGTTCCAGGAAAATTGCTTTACCGTGGATACGATATTGAAGAATTGATAAAAGATGCTGAAGGTCATGACGAATTTGGTTATGAACAAACTGTATATCTTTTGCTTTTTGGTGAATTACCAACTAAAGATCAACTTGAAGAATTCAAATTTTTCTTAGGCTCAAGACGAACACTACCAGATAACTTCACTGAAGATATGATTATGAAGGCTCCATCTTCTGATATTATGAATAAGCTTGCTCGTGGTGTTTTAGCAAGTTATTCATACGATAAAAGCCCAGAAGACAGAAGTATTGCAAATAATATGCGCCAATGTATCGAGTTGATTGCTCGTTTCCCAACTTTGGTAGCATACGCATATCAAGCAAAAAGAAGATTTTTTGAAGGCAAGAGTATGTACATCCATAATCCAAAGCCTGAACTTTCAACAGCAGAAAATCTTTTGCGCTTAATTCGTTCTCACAAATCATATACAAAAATGGAAGCAGATATTCTTGACTTGTGTCTTATCCTTCATGCTGAACATGGTGGTGGAAATAACTCAAGTTTCTCTGTTCACGTTATTTCATCAACAGATACAGATACATATTCTGCAATCGGTGCTGCAGTTGGTTCTTTAAAAGGAAAACGTCACGGTGGTGCAAATCTTCAAGTTATGGGAATGATGGACGACATCAAAGCTAACGTAAAAGATTGGTCATCAGAAACAGAAGTAAAAGAGTACTTGCGTAAAATCCTTAGAAAAGAAGCATACGACAGAACTGGATTGATTTACGGTCAAGGTCACGCTGTTTACACAGTTTCAGACCCACGTGCAATTCTTGTTCGTGACAAAGCTCGTGCATTGGCAACTGTAAAAGGCTGTCTTGAAGAATATGAACTCTATTGCTTAATCGAAAAACTTGCTCCTGTGGTTTTTGCAGAAGAAAAGGGAAGTGATAAAAAAATCTGTTCAAATGTAGACTTCTTCACAGGATTTGTTTACACTATGCTAGATATTCCTCGTGAGTTGTATACTCCGATTTTTGCAATTTCTCGTATTGCAGGTTGGTCTGCTCACCGTATGGAAGAACTTGTTTCTGGCGGAAGAATTTATCGCCCAGCATACAAAAACATTCTTCCAATGCGTGATTATGTTCCAATGGAAAAACGCTAGAAAATAAGAAGGATTTACTTATAAGAGGCCTTTATCACTTGATTAATTTTGATAAAAAGTTTACTTATAAGTATGCAGAAAAATATGTCAGAAAATAATATTGTTGCAGAATTTGCCGACTTAGAAGTTCTAAATGCAATGGTTGTTTTGCTAGAATCAGAAGAAAAAGATACTCTTATCGATGCAGCTCTAACAATCGCAAATCAATTTGGAGCCGACAAAAGTTTTGCAGATGTATTAAAATCAGATGCTGAAGAACCCAGTAAGAAACTAGTTTCAAGTTTTCACAACAACTTGAACCTTCTTGTACAAAAAACATGGGTTGAAAAAGCTGATGAAGCATTGAAAGAACAAGTTCTATTCCGTTTGAATAACTTGTGCGATGCATTATTAGAAAAAAAAGAAGCTTCTTATGAAGACTTTGTAGTATTATTGAAAGATGTTGTTTATTTGATGTTTGGTTCTCAAGCAAAAACAGCTGATTTCGCAGAATATGCTTTACGTATTGATCCAGGATTTGGTATTTTCTGGTGGTATTTAACATCAATTCCAGAAAAAGCTCCTGCTTCTCTAGAAAAACAACGTATATTCTTTGCTTTAGGAATGGTTTTCTTAGCAAATTACTAAGAGCCAAATCTAAACTATAAACCACAGATGAACACAGCCCTGCCAAAAATTTTTGGAAATTTTTGTATAATTGTGTCATTCTGTGGTTTTTTTTTGCTTAAAAATTAAAATAGGTGATGTTATGAATTTAGAAAATATATACAAATCTTTAAGAGAAGGGGCAAACAAACTTGCTCTTCTAAATGGAAATCAAAAAAATGCTGCTTTGGAATCTGTAAAAGTTGCATTATTAGAAAATAAAGGTGAAATTCTTGCTGCAAATGAAAAAGACGTAGCAAAAGCTCGTGAAAAGGGCATGAAAGAAAGTCTTGTGGACAGATTGATGCTTACTAGCGCAAGAATTGATGCAATTGCTAACGGAATTGATTCTGTAATTCGTCAACCAGATCCAATTGGAGAAACTTTAACTGGCTGGAAAACAAATAACGGGCTAAATATCCGCCAAGTACGTGTACCAATGGGAGTTGCCGCAGTTATTTATGAATCACGGCCAAATGTTACTGTAGATGTTTTTGCTCTTGCTTACAAAAGCGGCAACGCTGTTTTGCTACGGGGCAGTTCTTCAGCTCTTGAATCAAATCGCGCTATCCTAAAAGTGATAAAAACCGGGCTTGAATCCTGCAAAGTGGCAGGCGCTGGTATTCCAGAAGCTATCGCTTTGGCTGATTCTGGGGAACACGCTGAAGTTGACGAAATCTTGTCTGCAAAAGGATATATTGATGTGGTGCTTCCTCGAGGTGGTGCAAATCTTATCAAAACTGTAGTAGAAAAAGCAAAAATGCCTGTTATCGAAACTGGTAGCGGGATTTGCCACGCATTTGTAGACGAAAGTGCAGATTTGGAAATGGCTTGTTCTATTGCAGCAAATGGAAAACTTCAACGTCCTGGAGTTTGTAACGCTATCGAATGTTTGCTTGTTCACGAAAAAGTTGCAAAAGACTTTTTACCAAAGTTAGTGGCAAAATTTGATGGAAAATCTGCTTTCCGTTGTGATGAGGCTTCTTATCAGTTTGTGATGGATGCAAATAATCAAGCTGAAAACAAAGCCGAAGTATCTCGCGCTATTCAAGAAGATTTTGATACAGAGTTCTTAGATTACATTTTGGCAATAAAAACTGTTTCTTCCACAGAAGAAGCTATTGATTTTATAAATGCTCACAACACAAAACACTCAGAAACTATCATTACAAAAAACACTGATAACGCAAAAGCATTCCAAGCAAAAGTTGATGCTTCTTGTGTTTACGTAAACGCTTCCACAAGATTTACAGACGGTGAAATGTTTGGTTTTGGGGCTGAGCTTGGAATTAGTACACAAAAAATGCATGTTCGTGGTCCAATGGGATTAAATGCTTTAACTACAACAAAATACTTAATTGATGGGGATGGGCAAATCAGATGACAGTTCAAGAAGTTGTATCAAATGCTCGAAAAATCGTAGTAAAAATCGGTTCAAATACTTTGGCAAAGGCAGACGGCAAAATCAATATTGATTTTATGAAAGAGTTTGCAAATCAATGTGCCACTTTGATGAAAGAGGGCAAACAAATCGTTCTTGTTTCTTCTGGTGCTCAGGTTGCTGGTGTTTCAACAATTGATCGTTGGGAACGAAAAAAGGATATTCACTATCGTCAGGCTTTGTGTTCTATTGGGCAAGTTGAATTGATGGATAAATGGCGAACAGCTTTCGCAGATTGTGGTCTTCACATTGGGCAACTTTTATTTACAAAAGATGATTTTGAAAACGATCACAGAACTCTAAATATGCGAAACACAATTTTTACCCTTGTGGATGAAGGAGTTGTGCCAATTATCAATGAAAACGACTCTGTTTCTTTTGATGAAATCCGTATTGGTGATAATGATAACCTTTCTGCCCTTACAGCGATTTTATGGAATGCAGATTTGCTTATCCTTTTTAGCGATATTGATGGGGTGTTTACCAAAAATCCAAAGGAAAATCCTGATGCAGAACTTGTAGAACTTGTTTCTGACATCAAAAAATTGCGTTCTGAAATCACTATTGGAACAACAAATAGTTTTGGAACTGGCGGAATGGAAACAAAATTGGAAGCTGCTGAAAAAGTGGTTTCTTATGATATTCCAATGGTTTTGGCAAACGGTGGCGTTTCAAATGTTTTAACTCGATTGGTTGACGGTTCTGGAAAAGGCACATTGTTTATTCCAAGTGAAAATCAATAATTTTATGATTTAGGAAAATAGCGAGGATTTTATGAGTGATATAAAAGTTGGATTTGTAGGTTGTGGAATGATGGGAAGTGCTTTAATCAAAGCAATTTCAAAATCAATTCCTGCTAAAAATATTTTTGTATGCGATACAGATTCTAAAAAAGTGGAAAATCTTGTTGCAGAACTTGGAGTTGTTGGCAAAGCGGATTCTGTAGAAGTTGCCACTGAAGTTGATTATTTATTTATTGCGGTAAAACCTCAATTTGTTGCATCAGTTTTAGAAGATGTTACTTCTCTTGTGGCAAAAGAAGATTTACCAGTGTTCGTTTCTATTGCAGCTGGGCTAGAGTTGGCTAAGCTTAAAAAATCAGCCTTAACAGTTTCTAGATTTGTTCGTTTGATGCCAAATCTTCCAGCCACTGTTGGGGAAGCAATGATTGCTATGTGCGCAGAAAATGATATTTCAGAAGAAGAAAAATCTGATATTAAAAAAATTCTTTCAAAAGCTGGAACTATAGAAGAAGTGCCAGAAAAACTTATGGATTGTGTAACAGGAATTTCTGGTTCAGGCCCTGCATACGGTTTTGTTTTTATCGAAGCTTTGGCTGATGCAGCTGTAAAACTTGGAATGCCAAGAAATCAAGCTTATGTTTATGCAGCTCAAACATTAAAAGGTGCTGCTGCAATGATTTTGGAAACAAAAGAGCATCCAGCTGTGCTAAAAGACGCGGTTTGTTCTCCTGGTGGAACTACAATCGCTGCTGTAGAAAAGCTAGAAGAACTAGGATTTAGAAACGCTGTGATAAAAGCCGCTGTCGCTTCAACTGAACGTTCTATGAAGTTGGGCGGCAGATAATGCAAAAGATTTCACTTGTAGCTTTTTTAGGAAATTATGGTAGAGAATACGAAAATACTCGCCACAATGTAGCTTGGCTTTTTGAAAAAAGTCTTTCATATTCTGGAAAATTAAATTGGCAATCAAAGTTCAAAGGTCAATTTTGTAAAATCGATAGAAATCTTTTAATCGGCGAAAATCAATTAAAAGATGCTTTGGTTGGTGAAAGCGTATATTTTCTAAAGCCAGAAACCTATATGAATCTTTCTGGTGAAAGCATTATCGCCCTTATGCAATTTTTCAAAATCAAGCCAGAAGAAGTTTTGGTGGTTCACGACGAGCTTGAACTTCCTTGTGGAACAGTTAGTTTAAAATGGTCTGGCGGTCTTGGGGGACACAACGGTCTTCGCTCTACAAAAGAAAATCTTGGAACTGCGGATTTTTGGCGACTTCGCTTTGGAATTGGTCGTCCTGACCACAAGGATATTGCAGGATACGTGCTTTCAAATTTTACTAGTGATGAAAAAATCATTTTAAGCCAGATTTTTCCACAAACAGAAAAACTTATGAATGATTTGTTTGCAAAAAATCCTGACAATTTGCTAAATTCGTGGAAAAAGAAAAATCTCGCACCTTCAACATAAATAAAACTTTTTTTTTGGAGATTAGATTATGGAAATGAATAAAACAGAAATCGCATTTGGACGATTGTATGAAATTATTGGAAAATTGAGAGCGCCAGATGGTTGCCCTTGGGATAGAGAACAAACTCCAGAAACTATGCGAAGTGACCTTGTTGAAGAGTGTTTTGAAGCAGTTGATGCTATCAATCAAAATGATGCAATGCACGTAAAAGAAGAACTTGGTGATGTTATCCTAAACGCTTCAATGATTTCATATATGTATGAACAAGCAGGTGGATTTTCACTTGCCAGTGTTCTAAATGATGTTTCTGATAAAATTGTTCGCCGTCACCCACACGTTTTTCCAGAATCTTGTGGCAAAGAATACGCTTTAGAAGGTGGCGCAAAAACATCTGAAGAAGTTTTAACTCAGTGGGAAAAAATCAAGTCTCAGGCAGAAGGCAGAAGTGGAAACAGCATTTTGGATTCTGTTTCGAAGGGAATGCCACAACTTATGCAAGCATATAAAATCCAGAAAAAAGCTGCAAAAGTTGGTTTTGATTTCGGTTCTACAATAAATGAAGAACCGAAACAAATTGGAGTCAAGGGTTTAAGCGAAGCGTCCCTTGACCCAATGTATTGGGATAATGTAGAAGAGGTTTTTGCAAAAGTTAATGAAGAGATAGATGAAGTAAAATCAGCAGAAAACCAAGAACATTTAGAAGAAGAAATTGGGGATTTGCTTTTTGCAGTGGTAAATCTTGCTAGAAAATGTAAAGTTGATCCAACTATGGCAATGGAAAGAGCAAACGAAAAGTTTAGAAAACGTTTTGCTTACATCGAAAGAAAAATGTCTGAAGTTGGTTTAGCCTTAGAAAAAGAGAATTTTCAAAAAATGGATGATTTTTGGAATGAATCTAAAAGAAATGTTGAAAACTAAGTAAATTTTTACTATATTATTTAGTGAAACGTACTATATTATTTAGAGATAATATTTATTTTTTTTAAGGGAATTTATGACAAATATCAATTTAAACGCAGAAGAAAAAGAAAAGACACAAAAAAACGACACACCTGACGCATTTAACGTAAAATTTCTAAAAACTCGTCAGATTTTGCTAAGTGGAGAAATTAACAAAGCACTTGCAGAAAAAGTTATCAAACAATTATTGATTTTAGAAGCTGATTCAGATGAGCCAATCCGCATTTATATTGATTCTCCTGGTGGGGATGTTGATGCTGGTTACGCTATTTTTGATATGATTCGTTTTATCAATGCACCTGTTTACACAATCGGTATGGGATTGGTAGCTAGTGCTGGAGCTTTAGTGCTTTTAGCTGCTCCAAAAGAAAGACGTATTGCACTTCCAAACAGTCACTATCTTATCCATCAACCTTTAAGTGGAATGCAAGGTACTGCTACAGAAATCGAAATTCACGCAAAAGAGCTTGAAAGATTACGTGAAAAGCTAAACAAGCTTATTTCTTTTGAAACTGGCAAAGATCTTGAAAAAGTTGCAGAAGATACAGAACGTGATTATTGGTTGAATTCAGAAGAAGCTTTAGACTATGGTCTTGTTTCAAAAATTGTAAAGACAAGAAACGAATTATAGTATTTTGCTTTTTATTAAAATGTGATATAATGGCTTATGCAATTTGAGTTAACAGACGAAATACGAAATCTAATAGTTTTTGCTATGGAAGATCAGGGAAATAGTTATTTATTTGACTCTGTTGACCAAAAAACCGTTATAGAATCAACAATTACTTGTGTTGATGAAGACCGATATTACAAAATTCCAACCTGGGATTCTATGAAAGGTTTTAAGCTAATGGAAAGATTTATTTCGATTTTAAGAAATCCATTAGCTAGAGAAGAATTACGGGGAGTTTTATTATCAGGAAAGGGAGTTTTTAGAAACTTCAAAAACGTATTGCACCAATATCCAGAGGTGGAAAAGCTTTGGTTTTCTTTCAAAGAAAAGGAAATGCGGCTTATTGTTTCAAATTGGTACGATACATTTTTAGATTCTTGGGGATTAGAAAAATTAGGCTTTGAACCAGAAGAAAACAGCGATGTTGTTTATGATGATTTTGTTTTTAGGGTAGCCTACGAAAATCATGACAATTGCCAAAATGATTCTGAACTTTTGTTTTCAGCTTCTGAAATGTTTTGTCAGGAATTTGAAAAGCAACATCAATCTGAAATTGGGTTCACATTATCAGAATTATGGAAAAGTCAGTTAAATTCTTTTAATCCAGAATCAGAGTTTTCTGTGATTGCAGAAACAGTAGAGGGAGATTTTGCTGGAGCCTGTATTACTTTTGGTTATGAAGAAGAGGCTTCCCATACAGCAGTAATTTCTGCACTTTATGTTGAGCCTTGTTTTCGTGGGCTTGGCATTGGAAAAGAACTAATCAATCAAAGTATTACTGAATTAAAAAATCGTGGTAAAAGATGGATTTTAGTTCCAAGTGTTTTAATATCTTCCTTCGTAGCGGAAATGCTACTTTCATGTGGTTTTACCCAGTTAGGAACTGGTTTTGTTTTGAGTTTGTAGTTTTGAACTCAAAATCGAGTTAAAGATTTTTGTGAATGCTTTAACTTGTAATAATTTTTTTTATTTTTTTAGGAGTGTTTCCATGTCATTTGAGGAACAACGTTTTGTAGACTTGCTAAAGAATGCAGTAGAAAGAGTTAAAAATGATGAAGACCCAGTAGAATTGAATCAGTACAAAAAACTATTCAAAAAAAATGTTCCATTTGCTCTTCGTTCTTATGTAGCTGCTTACTTAGCAAAAAATTCAAGTTTTACAGGAAGACGCGATAACTTCCGTAATCGTCGCGATGGTTTTAAAGGTAGAAACCGTTTTGAGCAAAATGAAAAATTCTTCCGTCAGGATAGAGAACCAACACCAAGAGTTGTTATTAGTGAAGAATTAGCTGCAACAGTATTTATTAGCATTGGTAGAAATAGAAGAGTTTTCCCAAGAGATTTGATTTCTCTAATCGTGCAAAATTCAAATATTGAAAGAAATCGCATTGGTGATATTCGCGTATTAGACAATTATTCATTCGTACAACTTTATGCAGAAGATTGTGATAAAGTAATTGCTTCTCTAGACGGATTAGAATATCGCGGAAGAAAACTAAGCTGTTCATATTCAAGAAAAAGTGATGATGCAGAAGTTGCAACATCAGAAGCAGTAAACAATCAAACTATGGATGCTGATGAAAGCTATCAATATGACGAAGAAGATAGAGCAGCATACGCACTTGCAGAAAAAGCTGTAGAAGCAGCTGCAAAACAACACGGAAATTATTAATAGGTTTCTAAAATGAAAATACACTGTATTCCAACTGGATATTTGGGAACAAATACATATTTGGTTTCTGGAAATTATCAGGGAAAAGATTACTGTTTTTTGGTAGATCCAGCTGGAAATACAGATAAACTTCAATCAATTATGCCACAAGAGTTAGATGGAATAATTTTGACTCACGGTCATTTTGATCATGTGGCATATCTTCCTTTCTTTTCAGAAAAATATCCCACAGCAAAAATATTTATTCATCCCAAAGACAGTTTTTATATCGAAAAAAATGGGTGGAGTTTCCACGAAGAAGATTTTTTAGATATCGGCCTTTCTTTTTGGGTAGAAAATGTTCAAAATCTCGGATTTGATTTTCCATCATCCCATGATGAGTTAACTGAAGGGAAGATGATTTTTGGCTGGAAGGTTTTGCATACTCCCGGTCATACTCCAGGTTCTATTTGTTTGTACAACGAAGAAGAGAAAGTTTTGATTGCTGGAGATACTTTGTTTGATGGTGGCTTTGGTCGCACAGATTTACGAGGTGGCTCTATGTCTGAAATGACAAAATCATTAGCAAGATTGGAGACTCTTTCAAGTGGCATAAGAGTTTATTCTGGTCATGGCGGAAGTTTTATCAAATAGGTTGTTGAAATAAAGCAAAAAAAAGGGACTATCCTTTGTGAAGTGTTCTTCATTTAGGATAGTCCCTTTTTGTCTATAAACTAGTTTTATGCTTTTTTAGCTTGTTTAACGCTTCTTGATTTCATGAAGAACAAGAAAGAATACAAAGCTACAAGAGCAACAATCCAAGAGATAATTGCGCTTGGAACTGTTCCAAGTTTTTGTGTAAAACCAGCAACAATGTAAGCGATAAAACTGATAGCAGCCATGCTTAGTGCGTAAGGAAGCTGTGTTGAAACGTGGTTTACGTGTTCACATTGAGCACCTGCACTTGCCATGATTGTTGTGTCAGAAATTGGTGAACAGTGGTCTCCACAAACAGCACCTGCCATACAAGCTGAAATTGAAATAATGCGAAGTGGATTTCCAACTGGGAAAATAGCAATACAAATTGGAATCAAGATACCAAAAGTACCCCATGAAGTTCCAGTTGCAAAAGCCAAGAAACATCCAATGATAAAGATGATTGCTGGCAAGAAGAATTGTAATCCTTCTGCAGAACCTGCAACTAAACCTGCAACGTAATCAGCAGCACCAAGAGAATCTGTCATAGCTTTTAGTGTCCAAGCAAGTGTTAAAATCAAAATTGCTGGAACCATAGCTTTGAATCCGTCTGGAACACATGACATACAATCTTTGAAAGAGATGATTTTGCGGCATAGATAAAAAACGATTGTAAGAATAAATGCTGCAAATGAGCCAAGTACCAAACCAACTGAAGCATCACAATCAGCAAATGAATTGATAATATTGTGATAGTTGCCAGCTTCTACATCAAAAAATCCACCTGTATAAATCATACCAATAACACAGAACAAAATCAAAAGAACGATAGGCATTACTAAATCAATAACCTTGCCTTTTGAAGAATCTTCTTCATCATCTTCGTCTGCAATTGAGTTCATTAATTCGGCTGCTTTTTCATATTTTGACATTTCGCCGAATTCGAACTTCATGAAAATCATAGAAAGTACCATGATGATAGTTAGAATTGCGTAGAAGTTAAATGGGATAGCGCTACAGAAAAGTGTAAAACCGTTTTCGCCTTCAGAAACAAATCCTGCAACTGCAGCAGCCCAAGAACTGATTGGTGCAATAATACAAATTGGTGCAGCTGTAGCATCAATTAGGAATGCAAGTTTTTCTTTAGAAACTTTGAATTTGTCTGAAACTGGTTTCATAACTGAACCAACTGTTAGACAGTTAAAGTAGTCATCAATGAAAATCATTACACCTAGTAAAACTGTTGCACATTGAACACCAACTTTTGATTTAATGTGTTTTTTTGCCCAGCGACCAAAAGCTTGTGAACCACCAGCTTTGTTCATTAGAGCAACCATAATTCCAAGAACAACTAAGAAAACTAGAATACCTACGTTCCAGCTGTCTGAAAGTTGTGCAATCATTCCATCACTGAAGATGTGTGTAAAAAAGCCTGAAAAACCAGAGGCTGCATCTATTGCGTAGAAAATACCTCCGATTACAATACCTACGAAAAGTGAAGAATAAACTTCCTTTGTGAT